>CALJDF010000084.1 GCA_938023835.1 uncultured Alphaproteobacteria bacterium | reverse complement strand
GCCTTGCGCAGGCGAAGGTTCTCCTTCTCCAGCTCCTTCAGCCGCTTGGCCTGGTCGACCTTCAGCCCACCGTACTCACGGCGCCAGCGGTAGTAGCTCTGCTCCGAGATTGCGAGGCCTTTGCAAATCAGACCGATCTTCTCGCCCTGCGACAACCGCACCTCGGCTTCACGCACCTTCCCGATAATCTCTTCTGGTGTGTAGCGTTTCCGGCTCATCTTCATCCTCCTTACAAGGTCAGATTAGCCGGACTCTCTCAGTCATCCTGGACCAGTTTGCGGGGAGCAGGTCACGCTTCCGCCGCTCGGGGGACAAGGATGTGCCCTGCGCCAGATTGCTGCACCAAGTCGCTACGGTTTTGAGCGAACGCAACGCCAAGCCGACGTTGCTATGCTATTCTGGCGTTGTCACTAAGAGAGGGCTCGCATGAATCACAAGCACCGAAAAACGCTCCACGCACTTTTTGCGCATCCAGTCAGTGCCAATATCAATTACCAAGCGGTCGTCCATGTGCTGGAGGAACTTGGCGCGGAGGTTGAAAACAAGTCCGGCAATCGGATCGGCGTCGATTTGAACGGACATAAAGCGGCGTTCACACACGTGAGCCACGACCTGCCGAAGGACGAAGTCGCGCAGATAAGGAAGTTTCTCACAACCTGCGGTATCGATCCGGAAGCCTACCCGGTCTAAGCCGCGTTGCAGCTGACGACCGGGCTCGCTATGACTTAGTGCTCTTAGCGATCGGTTCGGTGGCGCATGAAACTTGCACATTTTTCTCATGTCTGGGGCAAGCCCGGCATGTCGCCCCATGCGCGGTACGAGCAATTGTGGCGCGAAATCGAGCTCTGCGACACGCTGGGCTACGACTATGCGTTTTGCGTCGAGCACCACTTCCGCCCCGACGAGAGTTGGATGTCGGCGCCGAGCTTGTTCACGGCTGCGGCGGGCGTGCGGACCAAGAACATTCGCCTTGGGCCGATGGGATACATCGTGCCGCTCTACGGCTCGCTTCGGCTAGCGGAAGAAATTGCGTTGCTGGACCAGATGCTGGATGGACGGCTCGAGGTTGGCTTGGTGCCGGGGGTCAACCCGCTCTACTTCGAGTCCTTTGGGCTTGATTACGATGCCCGCAAGGCACCGACAATGGAATACATCGACTACTTGGCGGCCGCATTAGGCGCGCAGCCGTTTTCGTTCGAGGGCACACATCATCGCACGGCCCATGCACGGTTGGCAGTTATGCCCAAGCAGCAACCGCATCCGCCCCTATGGATGCAAAGCCGCGACCGCGAGACGCTACGGTTCTGTGCCGCAAAGGGACTGAACACCGGCTATTTCTTGGTTTATCCGCGAAGCGAGGCGGCGCCACGGTATCGTCAGTATCTTGCCGACTGGGATGCGGCGGGCTGGTCGCATCGCCCCAATATTGCGTACTCGACGGTAGTGTATGTCGACGAGAGCGACGACAAGGCGCTCGACGTGGCGCTGGCCCGGGCTGGTCGGGCCTATGAGGGGTTCCTGTCGGTGCCGGACGACCCGTCGCTCACGTTTGAAGACCGCGTCGCCGAGTTTGCCGCTCTGGCCTATGAGCGCGGCGAGGGGCCGGCGGCCGACATTCGCGCCCATCTTTTTGATGCCGAGTATCTGCACGAGAACGATTTAGTCTTCATAGGGTCGGCAAAGACCGTGACGGAAAAGCTGATGAAGGCCGCCAGTGAGGGCGTCTTTAACTGTTTCATGGGCGAGTTTAATTTCTCTGACTTACCCGAAGACGACCTCATGCGCTCCATTCGTCTCTTTGGCGAGCAGGTCATGCCTGAACTTCAGCGGTTCGAGCCTTTCTAACAGCCGTCTACGTTCTCAGCCGACTGGCCGCGGCCTGGACCCCTATGCGGTCCAAGCGGCTGCCAACTCGGCACGGGTCGGGGTTAGGGCAAAGAATGCGTTCATCGTGTCGAGAGAGGCATCGTGCAGCGCCTTAATGTGGCCGCGGGCGGCCGCGGCATCACGGGGGACGACCACTCGGTAGTCGCGCATCATCGCGTCCCGCGCCGTCGACTCGACGCAGGCCATCGTCGCGGTGCCGCAGGCAACGACCGTTCGAATCCCGTTCGAGCGTAGGATGGTCTCCAGTCGCGTGTCGACGAACGCACTATAGCGATGCTTGATGACGGTGAGTTCTTCTGGGCGCGGTGAGAGTTCGGCCACCTGCTCTGCCCCCCAGGTTCGCGGCAGGCAAATATCCAGCGCCACCGACGCCTCGGTGTCGCCGAACAACCAGGCAGGCGATCCCGCGAGGGGCCCGTAGTGTGCTTGGACATGCAACACCATCACGCCGGCCCTGCGGGCATCGTCCAACACCGAGGCGATCGAAGGAATAACCGTCTGATTGGCTGAAATGTCAGCCCCACGCTGCGCCATGACGCCGTCGGGATGGCAGAAATCGTTTTGCATGTCGATGATCAACAAGGCGGTATGGGACGGCGCGACCACGTCCGGCAAGCCCCGCAAGACCCGCTTTTTCTTTTCGTCGAGATGCCAGCCGCGCGAACCCCGGTCGGCGTGTCGCCATATGCCGATGACGTCTTCGCTTTTCGGGACCGTGCCCATCGTCATCGCGAATTTGCGCAAAGAAGCGTCGTGCCGTTCTTGGGAGTACGACGCGCAGGCATCATCTGGGATAACGACGAAATAGTTCCTGAAGAACGCGTCGCGTCCGGTCGACTCGACGCAGCCGCTGGTGATCACGCCGGTCAACACGACGTTCTCGATGGCGTTGGAGCGGAGATAAAGATCGATCGGCGAGTCCCAGAACGCGCTGTAGCGATGCTTAATCATTTCTACTTCGTTCGGCCGATCAAGATCGGGCCTGGTCTCGCCATAGCATTCCGCGCCGAACGTGCCGGTTTGACAGGCGTTCGGGTCTTGGTCAGATTTGTCGAGCGCGTCGTCGAGCGCGGCACCGCGAACCACGGGGTCGTAGGTCGCGCGCACCCAAAGGATGAGGATGTCGAGGCGGCGCGCCTCGGTTACGAGGTCGGCGATGCGCGCCGGCATCGGTTTCATTGTGGAGATGTCGGCACCAAGTTGCGGAAATAATCCGTCCGGGTGGCAGAAGTCATTCTGCACATCGATCACCACCAGCGCCGTCTTTGTTGGATCGACTTTCTCGCTTAGTGGGCGTGGCATGACGTGCCTCCTTGGGGGTGGTGTCAGCTAACCTCGAAAAGGGCTTCGACTTCGACCGGTATGTCGGCATAGAGCTCGGCCACGCCGATCGCGGAGCGAACATGGCGGCCGTTTTCGCCGAAAACCTCGACCATCAGGTCTGAAAACCCATGCAAGACATCGGATGGGGTGTTGAAGCCCGGGGCACAGTTGATGAACCCGACCACCCGCACGACGCGGGTAATCGGATCAAGCGTGCCAAGATGGTTTCTCAACGTGGAAAGACAGCACAGACCGGTCAACCGCGCGGCGTCATACCCCTGGGGGATCGTGAGCTCTCGTCCGAGTTTTCCGGAAACCAGGGGTACGTTGCCCTCGCCAAGGGGGCCATGGCCGCTCATGTAGATGTGGTTGCCCGAACGCAGTGCCCGCACGCGGTTTGCTTCGTCCCGAAAAGGCGGTGGCAGTTCGAGCCCGAGTTCTTTGAGGCGTTGCTCAGCGGTCATTGGTCATTCCTTTGATCGGGCGGGCTTTCCAACAGTTCAAGTGTCGGCGCCCTAAACGTCTTTCGCAAAGACCAGATAGTAGCCATTGAGGTCTTTGATGCCGAGTTCGCGCAATCCGTAGACCTGGGTTTCTGGACCCCATTCGACGGAAACGCGGTCCTTGAGGCTTGCGGCAAGTTCATCGACGTCGTCGACAAACACGTAGATCAGTCCGCTGAAAGCAGGTTGCGGAAATCCGTCGAGTTGGTTCGTGAAGAACCAAATGCGCGCTTCGCCCCGAGCAACCTCGGCCCATAGCTTTTCGCCGGCTTCTTCGTAGGCCCCGCTACTCGTGAACCCGAGTGTTTCCGTGTAGAAGCGCAATGCCGCATCGAGGTCTGGAACATAGAGACTTGGCGTGACGGGTGATCGTTTCATCGGGCGGTCCTTTAGGCCTAGCGATCAACGACGACGAGTGCCGTATCAAGACTGGTCAGCGGTTCGAAGCCGTCCTGGGTAATGCGAAGCGTATCTTCGATGTGGACGCCGCCCCAGCCGTATTCGACGTGCGGCATGTCGATGTTGATTACCATGTTTTCTTCGAGCGCGAAGTCGTCAGCATCGCCGAACGTCTCGGCACCAATGGGCATTGGGTTGTCGGTGTGTTCGAGGCCCAGGCTGTGGGGCGAAACGTTGAAGAACGCGTCAAAGCCAGCGCCACGTACTGCCGCGACAACCGTCTCGACGATTTGGCTCTTGTGCACGCCGGGCTTGAGTATTTCGAGCGCTGCTTGGAAACCCGCTTCCAAGCCTCTTACGCGGGTTTCGAGTTCGGTGCTGGGTGTTCCGAAAACCGCCGAGCGACCAAAGTCGGCTAGGTAGAGCTTGAATTCGCCCAGCGCATCGAAATAAAGCGGCTCGTTGCGCACGATCTTTTCGTTAGGGAGTCCGCCGAGATAGGTGTTCATGTACCGCGCGCGGCCGCCTAGGCGGGCTATCTCTGTTGCGTAGACGGTGGTGAGTTCCGGCCAAGTGGCCCCTTCGTACATCGCGTCGATTGCCTTAAGGCAGGCGGTCTCGTTCATGCGGGCGCCTTCTCGCATGATGGTGATTTCGTCACCGGTTTTCACGATGCGGATTTCGCGCAAGACGTTGACGGCGTCGACCGGTGTGATGTCGTCGAGGCCCATGTCCGCCATCCACTGGGTCAGACGCAAATCGTCGGTGCCGGCGCGTCCGGTCGTCAGCCCCGCTTCTTTCATGGCGCGGCGCAACGCCCAGGCCGGTGTTGCGGCCACCCGCGATCGATAGGCGTCGCGGCGCTTCGACCATTCGGTGGCAAGTGGCGACAATGCCGCCCCGTCACGCGTGGGCCAGCCGACATAGGGGGCGGCCCTGGGTTCATCGGGCGCGGTCAGGATGCCGTCGTCACCGGCTTGCCGTCCGGAATAGTCGGAGTAGGCGACAACGTTTTCCATCCACGTCGGTGCCGCGACATCCAGGCGTTGCAAAGAGATCGCGGGGATAACAAGTGTCGGTGGTGCCGAGGGATCGCGCGGTAAGACAGCAAACGCTGCGAACGGCCAACCGCCTTCGCTCAAGCTCTCCCAATAGTCGCTCAGGTAATAGACGTTGTGTTTTTCACGAACCACCAGCCCTTTGAGGCCATGCCGGTCCATGACCTCGTTGGCGCGGTCGCGATTGAGCAACATGCCGATCCTCCCTAGTTGAAGGGGAGGATAGCATGCTGTTTGTCCACGAAACCGAGGACTTCTAGCCGAAGTGCTTGCCGAGCGGCTCCCAGGACATTTTGTGCCAACCACCCTCGAGCATGTCGTGGCCTTCGTCGGGATAGCCGGTGTGGTCGAAGACCAGTTTGGTGGCCCCGCCCTCGCTTTTGAGCTCGAAACGCGCCACCGAGTAGAGACCTTCTTCCCAGTTGTTGGCGCGCCAGGCCTGCACCACGCGTTTCCCCGGCACCAGCTCAATGTTTCGGGCCGCGATTTGGCCCCCAAAGAGCGATACCTCACCGCCCGCTTCTGGAGCGATTTCGGCAGGTGCGCCGGTGGCCGCGGCGAAGGTTTCGGCGTTGGTGAGCGCCGCATAAACCTGGTCGGGACTGGCCTTAAGGCTCATTTCTTGATGGATTGTTTTTGCCATGGGTCTTTCCTCGGTCCTGTTGATCTGTATAATAGTTGCACAAATGGCTTAATATTATTTGGTGACAATGGCAAGCCCCCAAAAAGCACGTCGCGATGAAGATGATGATGAGCGGCTAGATTTGATTTTCCACGCTCTGGCAAACCGCACGCGTCGCGCCATGCTGCGCCAGTTGGCGAAGGGGCCCGCGATGGTGACGGAATTGGCGGCGCCTTTTGAGATGTCGCTGCCGTCGGCATCGAAGAACCTCAAGGTTCTTGAGAAAGCGGGATTGGTCGATCGAACTGTGTCGGGTCGGGTCCACCGCTGCGCACTGGATCCCGACTCCTTGCGCGACGCCGACGCGTGGCTCGAATTCTATCGGGGGTTCTGGAGTGGTGCGCTCGACTCGCTCGCCCGGTTTGTCGAACAAGACGACGACCCCGATCACCCAAAAAAGTCCAAGCAACAACGGAGCAAAAGCAAATGAGCACCAATCCGCAAACTGTCGAATACGAACCGGGTTCGCTCACGCTCCTGATTCGGCGCCGCATTGCCGCAACGCCCGAACGGCTATTCGAGGCTTGGACGACACCCGAACAATTCGTGCAGTGGTGGGGCCCACCCGGCGTCGAGTGTCCCGGTGCTGAAATGGAGCTTCGGGTTGGCGGTGCCTATCGCATCAGAAACCGAATGCCGGACGGCAATGAGGTTTGGATCGGCGGCACGTTCGAGCGAATCACGCCGCCCTCCGAGTTGGTTTTCAGCTGGAAAATGGAGCATGTCGAGGCGCCTGCCGAACGGGTCACGGTGCGATTTGAGAAAAGTGGCGCGGCGACCGAAGTCGTGGTCTTTCACGAACGTCTTGCGAACGAAGCTGTGCGGGAGCAGCACGAAGCGGGGTGGATCGGTTGTCTCGACGGCCTTGTGGCTTTTCTCGAGAACTAACCTCGACGCGACAAGGCGTACAGCGCAACCGGTGCGCCGATGCCGCGTAAGTCGACCTCTCCTAGGTCCTCGGCCGCGACCTCGACCGGCAACGTGACCGACCGAATCAGGTCGGCCGAGGCAAGGCAGGGGCGCTTCAAGGTGCGGCAGCTCTGTTCGATCCGTGCGCTCACATTCATCGTATCGCCGAGGTAGACAATCTCGTGTTTTGCCGTGCCGATTTCACCGGCAACGATGGGTCCGCGATGCAGGCCCGCCCAAAATGTCGGGACCACACCGAATTCGTGTTGATAGTAATCTCGGGCTCGTTCCATTTCATCGACCATGCCGAAATAGGCGCGGATGCAGGCTGCGTTCTCAATCCCGCGGCCTGTTCGTCACGTCAGGATGATTTGATCCCCGACATAGCCGTCGATTTCACCGCCGTTGCGGATCACTGGGGGCGTGATGTCGGCAATGAACCGCCGCAACAAGGCATGGTAACGAATGTTTCCGAGCTGTTCGGCGAGCGTGGTGGAGCCTTCTAGATCGATGAACAAGAAGATTCGGTCTTCTTCGCGCGGTCGGTGGTAGCGGCCGGCGATCAAACCGACGAGAACACCGCGCCCCATCAGCTGGTTGACCTGAAACCCGAAGTTGATCGTCGCGGCGATCCCAAAGCTGATTAGGATCGAAATGACAAATGAAGGGGTCGCCAGTTCATCAAGTGGAACGCCACCAATCGTCAGCAGCGGCACGCTTAGCCCGAAAAAAATGATGACCAGCCATGCAAGGCTTTTGGTCAGCAAGACGACGAGGAAGGGCGATTCACGAATCCGGCGCGCGATCAGGCCAACGCCCCAACTGACCTGAAAAGACACCATCCCTGCACCGATTAGAAAGCCGATGAGGGCTCCCGAGAGTGCTGCCGGTAGAGAACCGTCGCCGACGAAATAGCCTGGGATCAAGCCCAGCAGCGCCGCAATGGGCGCGAGGCCACCTGACAAGGTTAGGACGAGACGCCATTGCTCGTATCGAGTCATTTCGGAGGGCCGCTTAGGTCTGGTTTGCTGCGCCGTCGCTGCGCTTGGCTTTGGCGCCAAGTGCGTCGTAGGTCGCATACTTATACATCTCACCCAGCGTTGGATAGTTGAAGCAGGTTTGGATGAAGAGATCTGCCGTTGCCCCCGACAGCAGCCCCAGCAGACCGATGTGGATCAACTCGCTCGCGTTTTCGCCGATGATCTGAATGCCTAGGAGCTTCATGTCGTCGGCGCCGAAAACCAGCTTCATGAAGCCGTCTTCGTCGCCAATGATTTGCCCGCGCGCGTTCGCGTCGTACCGGGCGCGACCGACAACATAGTCCACACCTTTTTCTTTGAGCGCTGTCTCTGTTTCACCCTCCATTGAGCATTCTGGGATCGTGTAAATCCCGTAGGGCAGAATTGGCGCCAGCGTTGTTTTGTATTGAAGGTCAAAGGCGTGGACCATCGCAATGCGCGCTTGTTCCATCGAGGTCGACGCAAGCGCAGGAAAGCCGATGACATCGCCAACGGCGTATATGTGCGGCACCGCCGTCTGATAAGCGCCGTTGACGCTTAGATTACCGCGCGGACCGATATCAACCCCGACGTTGGGCAGGTTCAACTGGTCCGTTGCCCCAGTTCGACCCGTCGCGGCCAGGATGTTGTGTACGTTGACGGTTTCGCCGGACTTAAGGTGAACGTCAAATCCCTCGTCAGCGGCGTCAACCGTCTCAATCATGTCGGACAAACGGACATGAACACCCAACTTGATCATCGCGGCAGCGAGGGCTTCGGAGATCTCCGGGTCGAGAAATGTCAACAACCGATCCCGACCTCCGACGAGCGTTACTTCAATGCCCAACGCGGCAAAAATGCATGCGTATTCGCAACCAATGACACCGCCGCCGGCGACGAGCATCGAGGGCGGCATGTCGTTGATCGTTAGAATGGTGTCGGAGTCGTACACGCGCCGATCATGAAACGGCAGGTTGTCGGGATGATGCGGATAGGATCCTGTAGCGATCAGAATGACGTCGCTATGAAGGTGGATCGCCGGCGAGTGCTTAGGCTTTACCGCCACGGTATGCGGATCGACAAAGGACGCATTGCCGTCATACAGGTCGATCTCGTGGCGCTTGATGTTTTCCGTGATGCGCTGGTGTTCGCTCTGCACGACGAGGCGTTCTCGATAGAGGAAATCGCCCGCCGTAACGCGGTCCTTGAGGCTGATTTCCATGCCATAGAGGCCACGTTGCTTGAACCCAGACAAGTAGAGGGCGGTTTCACGCAGCGTCTTTGAAGGAAGCGTGCCCGTATTGGCTGCGGCGCCGCCGAGCGCCGTTTCTTTTTCGATGATGGCGACCCGTTTGCCGAAGTAGGCCGCCTGCGCGGCGCCCTTTTCGCCCGCGGGTCCGGATCCGATCACAGCGAGGTCGTAATGCTTCGCGTCCATTGACCCTCTCCTGTCGGCCAAGTGAGACTATCCCCAGCCTAACGCGGATCTCGTTTGTGAGACAGATTACGGCGCCGGCGACAAAAGCGACCCGACTTGCCAATGGGACCGCCAGCGTGTTCAGTCGCCCGCCATGAACCAAGCACCAAACACAACGGGATTGGCGGCTGGCTTACGCGATGTCGCTCGCGGCGTCGGTGTCATTTCCCCAGTGCTCATGGTCTATGTCGCGATCGGGATGGCCTATGGCGTGCTGGCGGTCGACAACGGCATTGCGCCGTGGCTGGCGGTTCTGATGTCGGCATTGGTCTACGCTGGGACGGCACAGCTTGTCGGGGTGCAGATGATTGCCCTCAATTTGCCGCCAATTTCCATCATTGTGACGGCGGCCGTGATCAACGCGCGGTTCTTTGTGATGGCGTCCGCGCTCGTTCCCTATCTTCGGCGTTTGAAGTGGTGGGAACGGATGCTCTACGCCACCCAATTAACCGACGCGACCTTCGCGCTTCATATCGCGCGATTGCCCAAAACCGACGCCGGTAAAACGGAAATCTTTACGACAAACGTCGTCGGGCACCTCGTATGGGTCGGTTCGACAATTGCCGGCGTGGTTGTGGGGCAGACCGCGGGCAATCTCGATGCCTTTGCGATCGATTTCGCGATGCCCGCGATGTTCATCGGGCTCTTGGTGCCGCTTATTCGTGATCGCGGTCAGGTTCTCGTCGCCCTGGGTTCGGCGGTGGCGACGGCCGGGTTCTTTGCGGCTGGCGCTGCCTTTTGGACCATTCTAATCACGACGCTGGTTGGTCTTCTTATTGGGTGGGGGGCGGATCGATGGGCGAAGTAGCGATCCTTTTCACCATTCTCGGGATGAGCGCGGTGACCTTGCTGATCAAGGTGGGTCCGCTCGCTATTCTCGGCAGCCGAAAACTGCCGCGCCTTGTTG
>CALJDF010000083.1 GCA_938023835.1 uncultured Alphaproteobacteria bacterium | reverse complement strand
CGATCTTCAACGACGCGAGCGACGTCATCACTGAAATCGACCCGGATATCACGCTTACCGGAATCGTTGAGATTTGGAAGCGTGCGAGAGGATCTTCCGCCTGATGAAAAACGACAACGAATTGTTGTTCCTGCCGCTCGGCGGGTCCGGCGAAATCGGGATGAATCTCAACCTGTACGCCCATCGCGGCAAATGGCTGATGGTCGATCTCGGGATCACCTTTGCCGACGACTCGCTGCCCGGCATCGACGTGCTCACGCCCGATACCGCCTTTATCGAGGGTGAGCGCGATAACCTCATCGCCTTGGTTCTAACCCATGCGCACGAGGATCACCTAGGGGCCGTACCCCACTTGTGGGACCGCCTCAAGTGTCCGATCTACGCCACACCCTTCGCGGCGGCCGTGCTGGAGCGCAAGTTGTCGGACGGAGGCCACGACAAAACAGGTCCAATCCACATCGTGAGTTACGGCGAAGAGCAGGAAATAGGCCCTTTTAACGTGACCTACTGGCCGATCACGCACTCCATTCCCGAGGGCAGCGCGTTGACCATCCGCACCGAGGCAGGGACGGTCTTTCACACCGGCGACTGGAAATTTGACCCTGACCCTGTTGTCGGCAAGCCAACCGACGAGGAACGCCTGCGCGCGATCGGGGACGACGGCATTCTCGCCATGGTTTGCGACTCGACGAACGTTTTTGGCGAGGGCGAGTCGGGCTCCGAGGGCGCCGTCAGAGAAAGCCTTATTCGACTCGTCGACCAGAAACCGGGGCGCGTCGTCATCACGACCTTCTCATCCAACATCGCGCGGATTCGTAGTGCTGCGGATGTGGCCGTCGCGACAGGCCGCAGCTTGGCGGTTGCCGGTCGGTCGTTGTTACGCATGATCGACTCGGCGCAAAAAGCCGGCTACCTCAATGACATCCCGAAGATCCTGCGAGATGAAGATATTCCGCTCCTACCGCGAGAGAACGTCTTGTTGCTGTGCACGGGCTGTCAGGGTGAGCCGCGCGGTGCCATGAGCCGAATCGCGTTCAGCGATCACCCCCATGTCAGTCTCGATCCCGGCGATACCGTCATATTCTCTTCCAAAATTATCCCCGGGAACGAACGCCCGATCGGTGCCCTATGCAACCGTTTGGTTGAGAGCGGTGTCGAGGTGCTTACCGAACACACAGATTTCGTCCATGTGTCGGGCCATCCGCGACGCGAGGAGCTACGCCGGATGTATGCCCATATCCGACCCCAAATCGCCGTTCCGGTGCACGGCGAATCAGTTCATCTCACCGAACACAGCGCCCTTGCCGCAAGCCTTGGCGTCCCCGAGGTGGTCACGCCGCACAACGGTAATGTGATTCGCCTGGCACCGGGGCCGGCGCAGGTCATCGACCATGTCCCCAGTGGTCGTTTTGCCGTGGATGACGACCTCCTCGTATCGACCGACAGCGATGCCTTGCGGGCTCGACGCCGGTTGATGCACAACGGAATCGTCGTTGTCGTCATTGTGGCAGGCGCAGACACCGCCGATGTCCGTGTCTCTGTTCATGGTTTGGCGTCGGAACCCGGCGAGAACCTGGCCGATGACATCGGTGCCGAGATCGAATATCAAATCGGTCGCGCGCCGCGGGCGCGGCGCCAGGACCCGGTTGAACTAGAGAGTTTTGCCCGCCGAGCCATCAATCGCGTTGTGCGGGCGATCTCGCAAAAGCGACCCTTGGTCGATGTTCAGGTTATCCTGCCCACATCAACCGGGCGTCGCCGCCGCCAGAAGGAAGTCGTCGAATGATTGGCAAACTGAACCACGTCGCGATTGTCGTGCCCGACCTCACGGCTGCCGCGGCCCAATACGGCGATACTCTGGGGGCATCGGTGTCCGATGCCGTGGATTTGCCCGGTCATGGGGTGACAACGGTTTTTGTCGAACTTCCCAATACCAAGATTGAACTGCTTCACCCGCTGGGCGAAAACTCGCCGATCGCCTCCTTTCTCGATCGGAACCCTGCGGGTGGGATGCACCACATTTGCCTTGAGGTCGATGACATCACGAATGCCCGTGATCGCCTGGTGGAAGAGGGGGCTCGGGTCCTCGGGAGCGGCGAGCCACGCATCGGGGCGCACGGAAAGCCGGTCCTGTTTCTTCATCCCAAGGACTTCAACGGGACCTTGATCGAGCTGGAAGAGGTTTGATGCCATGACCCTTGTTACCGGTATCGCGGTCTATTTTGTCCTGTGGTGGATATCGCTTTTCATGGTCCTGCCCTGGGGCAATCGGCCCGAAGCAGAGGTCCAAGAAGGCAATGTGCCGAGCGCGCCAGCCAAGCCTCGGATAGGCCTTAAGGCCCTCGTCACCACGGGCGTCGCGGCGGTGTTCTGGGTCATTATTTGGCTTGTGGTCCGCAGCGACCTAATCCCCCTGCGGGACCCTGGGCCTATTTAGGTCTAGCTTTAACAAAAGCCTCTAAGTGCCTGGCAGATAAAAGAAAAGCAAGGCCGTGAGGCCCTGCTTTTGAGCAGCTCCGGGCCCTTTTCGGGCTCCGATTTACCGTTTGTTGTGTATTCCTCCCTAAACTCGGGCCGGGTTTGACCTCAACCTGAGCGAGACAAATATTAACGAGATGAATTTGGAGCGTCACCCACTATATCGACGCGCCGAGCAAATTTTCCGGTTGACTCTGCGGTCTCCAGGCTGGCTCTCGGCCGGGTGTCGAATCGCGCTAAAAACGGCCCTTTTTGCACCGATTCCACTGTTGTTTTCGGCGGGCATTCAGGCCCAGGAAAGCGCTCAAGCGACCGGCCAAGACGAAGCCAAAATCGTCCTTGGCGAAGCCGATTGTCGCGCACTCATCGCCTATACCGACACCGGTACCGCAGCTTACCAGCCCGGCGTCGATGTGCACGGTCGTCCCGTTGTGAGCGCCAATGTGTCGACCCAAAGCCCCTCAATTGTTCCCGATGAGGTCATCTTTACGCTCACCCTACGGCTCGGCGACTTCGTCCCGAACATCGCCAATGAGTTGGCTGACTCCTCGGCACCCATCGGCGAGATCGCCGTGCGCGGACAGGAGGTATTCTTGAACGACCACGCCCTTAACGCGCTTCAAACCGAGGCCCTGGCCGAACAATGTGACCGTCACCTCGCCAGCGGCGACGACGACTAGACAGCCTTCGTCACGTTGCGTGCCGGATTCGGTTTCCCTAAAGTCGAGCCGCGTTCGTAGCTGTCATCGAATTTTCCTGAGGCGCCAATGCGTTTATCGCAGTTTTTTCTCCCTACGCTGAAGGAAGTCCCCTCCGAAGCGCAGATCGTCTCCCATCAATTGATGCTGCGCGCGGGTATGATCCGACAATCCTCGGCTGGGATTTATTCCTGGCTGCCGCTCGGCCATCGGGTCCTCCGCAAGATCGAACAAATCGTCCGAGAGGAGCAAGACGCCGCCGGCGCGCAAGAACTCCTGATGCCCACCATCCAACCAGCCGATATCTGGCGTGAAAGTGGGCGCTACGACGACTACGGCAAGGAAATGCTGCGAATCACGGATCGCCACGATCGAGACATGCTCTACGGACCCACAAACGAGGAATTGATTACCGAGATCGTCAAGGGCTCGATCAAGAGCTACCGCGATTTGCCCAAGTTGCTCTATCACATCCAGTGGAAATTCCGCGACGAAGTGCGGCCCCGGTTCGGGGTCATGCGCGGCCGCGAGTTCCTGATGAAAGACAGCTACTCTTTTGATCTCGACTTCCAGGGTGCGCGACGGGCCTACAACAAGATGTTCGTCACCTATTTGCGGACCTATGCGCGCATGGGCCTCAAGGCCATCCCCATGAAGGCCGACACCGGTCCCATCGGCGGCGATCTCAGTCACGAGTTCATCATTCTCGCCGACACCGGGGAGAGCCAAGTGTTCTGCGACCGCGACCTGATCGAACATGATGTGCTCGCAGACACGGTCGATCTTGAGGGCGACCTGCAGCCCACGGTGGATGCCTGGACGACGCGTTACGCGGCGACTGACGAAATGCACGACCAAACACGCTTCGAGGCGGAGGTGCCGACCGAGCGCCGCGTGACGGCCCGGGGTATCGAGGTCGGGCACATTTTCTATTTCGGGACCAAGTATTCCAGAGCCATGGGGGCCATGGTCGCGTCCCAGGACGGCGCCCAAATCCCGCTTGAAATGGGATCCTACGGGATCGGGGTTTCCCGCCTCGTTGGCGCCATCATTGAGGCGTCCCATGACGAGAACGGGATTGTTTGGCCCGCGCAAGTTGCGCCGTTCGATATTGGCCTCATCAACCTGAAATCAGGTGATGCCGACTGCGACCGCGCGGCTGCCGGTCTCTACGCGAGTTTCAAACTGTCCGGAAAGGACGTGCTGTATGACGATACCGACGGCCGCGCCGGCGCGAAATTTGCCAATATGGATTTGATTGGGCTCCCGTTCCAAGTCGTCGTCGGTCCGAGAGGGCTAAAATCAGGGGTCGTTGAGATCAAGAACCGCGCCACCGGCCAGCGCTACGAGTTGTCTCCCGACTCCGCGCTCGCGCATTTGACGGGGTAGCGCGTTTGCGGCGATTGATCTCCATGGAGTCTCCCTAACGTGTTCAGCGCATTCGAATGGCTGGTGGCGATGCGCTACCTGCGGGCGCGCCGTGCCGAAGGGTTTATTTCCGTCATCGCCGGTTTCTCGCTCCTCGGCATTGCTCTGGGGGTCGCGACCCTGATCGTCGTCCTGTCGGTCATGAACGGCTTTCGTGCCGAACTGCTAGGCCGCATTCTCGGGTTGAACGGGCATATCCTGGTCCAGGGCATCGCGGCACCGCTTGAGGATTACGACGATCTCGCCACTCGCATCGCCGCCGCCCGTGGCGTCGTCCGCGCCAGTCCCATCATCGAGGGCCAGGTGATGGCCACATCGCGCCAAACGGCGTCGGGCGCCTTGGTGCGCGGGATGCGGGCGGAAGATATGCAAAACCACGAGGTGCTCGCCGATGGGATCATCGGGGGCTCCCTGGCGACCCTTGATCCTCGCAACGATGTCGTCGTCGGGCGACGCCTTGCCAACCGGCTCGCCATCGGGCTCGGCGATCCCATCACCTTGATCTCGCCGCAAGGCACCTCGACACCGGTCGGCACTGTGCCCCGGTCGCGGACTTACCGTGCGGCAGCGATCTTCGATCTCGGTATGTTCGAGTACGATTCGACCTTCATCTTCATGCCGCTCGAGGCCGCGCAAATCTATTTCAGACAGCGGAACAGCGTCACCGCGATAGAGGTCATTCTGGATGACCCCGATGCGGTCAACGAAGCCCGGGAAGTTCT
>CALJDF010000082.1 GCA_938023835.1 uncultured Alphaproteobacteria bacterium | reverse complement strand
AGGAATGGTGCCGTCGCGCGCTTGAAATAGAGCCCCGGCTCGCCGATGCCCATCGGAATCTTGGGGCTGCACTCTACTGGCGGGGTGACCTTCACGGCGCGCGGGAGGCCCTCCGAACGGCGACCGAAATCGCCCCCGACGACCGGGTCGCACGCAAGCAACTTGCCTTGGCCCTGATCGAATTGGACGATCTAGATCGTGCAACCGCCGTCCTTGTCGACGGCTTGAAGCACGACCGAACCCCACCCGGCCACGAAACCCACGACCCCCAATTGCTCCGCGTCAGCAAGACCAAGCTAATGCATGATGCGCAACAATTGGCTGTATTGCGCGCTGCCCATCTAGTTCCCGCCCACCTGGATACGGTGCTGCACGACTTCGATGAGACCATCGCGCGGCTGGACGCAAACAGCGATGAGAGCGAAATCGACCTGAAGGAGCAAGGCATCGGCGCAACGGCGCGGTATTGCAACCGGGTCCTATACATCGACCCGGCGCCGGCCCTACCAGGCGGCGCACTGCGACGTGATCTCGATTTCGACGCCATCCAAAGAGACTTCGATGCCGGGTCGTCGGGATTCGGTCTGGTGGATGAAATCTTGCGGCCCGAGGCCCTGACTGCGTTACGTCAGTTTTGCGCGCGATCAACGATCTGGTTTCAATCCAATTTCACAGGTGAAGTCGGTACGTCCATGGTCAATGGATTTGCCGCACCGCTGATTTTTCAGATCGCGCGAGACCTTCAGACGCTTTTTCCAAACATCTTTGGGCAGCAGATGTTCCAGGCGTGCTGGGCCTATCGGTATTACGCCGACCTTTCCGGGCTGGCGCTCCACACCGACGCGGCAACAGTAAGCATGAACCTGTGGATCACACCCGACGACGCGAACCTCGATCCGGACTCAGGGGGACTGGTGTTTTGGAATCGGCGCGGCCCAAAGGATTTTTTCACAAAGCCGAAGGAAGAAAAGGCACAAATACTTAACGACATCGCCAACGAACCCGGCGCAACATCAGAAGCCGTTCCCTATCGGTGTAATCGTGGCCTGATCTTCGGCGCCGGGACGGTGCACCGTACCGACCGGTTTTCGTTCAAGCCCGGTTATGAGAATCGTCGCAGCAATGTGACGTTCCTTTTTGGTCCGCCTGCGTAAAGAACCGTCAGAATGACTTCATCGCGAATGACCCTTTTGGCCGGCCTCGTCGGTGGCTTGTCCCTCGCCACCTTGCTGATTGTATGGCCGGAAGTCAGAGGGCTTTGTCCGGCATGCGCGCCGGTTGCGGTCTCTGACATTCCATCCAAGCGCTTTGTCACCGTGCGCAAGGCGGTGGATCTGGAAAAGATCTACGGCGACCAAATGGGCGGACCTCGGTTTCCAAACGGTCCGGTTCCACGCGTCTATGTTCGGACCCTCCCCGCCGACCTAGAGGCGGTCGCCGATCTTGAGCGGCGCAAGCAGTTGTTTTTTCGAGTCATGGTCCCCCAAATCTTGCGGTTGAACGAGGCCATCCAAGCGGATCGGAAACGCCTTATCGAAATTGGCTGGACAGATGGTCCACTCCCCGCCGCGGACAGTAAATGGCTCGAGTCGTTGGCTCAGCGTTATGGCACCACATCAACAGACCGGCAGACGTTGCTTGCCCGGGTCGACATTGTGCCGCCATCCCTGGCGATCGCGCAGGCCGCCATCGAAAGCGGCTGGGGGACCTCCAGATTTGCGCAATTGGGGAATGCGGTTTTTGGCCAACGCACCTTCGATCCGGATCGTGCCGGATTCAGCCCCTCGGAGGTGCAAGATGCGAATTTCCGGGTTCGGCGCTTTCAGTCGCTCATGCGATCGGTCTGGGGCTACATGACGACCCTGAATACCCACCCCGCACATCGTGATTTCCGGCGGCTTCGGGCGCAGATGCGACGGCAAGGAAATGCTCTCGATTCGATGGCACTCGCCGGCACGTTGACGCGGTACTCTGAGGAAGGCGAGCGATACGTAAGGCTAGTGCGCAACGTGATTTCGGCAAATTCCCTCCGAAGTTTTGACGGTCGGCGGCTTGCCGACGCACCGTAGGTCAAGGTCTAGCCATGTCCGATGGTCAAGCGCTTTGCCGCGACTGTGGTCACGACTTCCCGACACCGCCGGTTGAACGCCGCTGCCCCCACTGCGATTCGCCGAGAATCATCGAGCATGCGGAGCTCACTGACCTGTCGGTCGCCCATCTGGATTGCGATGCGTTCTACGCGACGGTGGAGAAGCGAGACGACCCGTCTCTTGCGCAAAAACCGGTGTTGGTGGGCGGCAAGGAGCGGGGCGTCGTCATGGCCTGTTGTTATATCGCCCGTCGATACGGCATTCGGTCGGCCATGCCCATGAGGCGGGCGTTGGAGCGATGTCCCCACGCGACAATAGTCAAGCCGAACATGGCCAAGTACCGCGACGCGGGGCGTGCGGTCCGCGCGTTGATGGAAGAAACGACCCCCAAAGTCGAGCCGATCTCGATTGATGAAGCGTTCCTCGATCTTGCCGGTCTTAGCGTGCTTCGCGGACAGTTTCCGGCTGGCATTTTGGTTCGCCTGATCCGACGTATCGAAGAAGAAGTCGGCATCACGGCGTCGATTGGCCTGAGCTACAATAAATCGCTCGCCAAGATCGCGTCGGATCTCGACAAGCCCCGCGGTTTCAGCATCATTGGTCGCGCCGATGCGATTCCGTTCCTGACCGACAAGCCGGTTTCCATGCTGTGGGGCGTGGGTCCCTCGTTGGAAAGCCGCTTGAACCGCGACGGCATCATGCGCATCGGTCAACTTCGAGACATCCCGGAACGCGAATTGGTGGCGCGGTACGGCAGCATTGGCGAGCGACTTGCTCGCTTGGCAATCGGGCAGGATGGTCGCGCCGTTCATAGTGGTGAAGTGCAACGAAGCATCTCTTCGGAGAGAACATTCAGCGGTGATATCCAGGACGCCGACCAACTCCTCGAAAAACTCTGGCCCCTGTGCGAAACGGTTGGCAACCAGCTCAAGAACAAGAACTTGGCAGCGGGCACGCTGACGCTAAAACTGAAGACATCTCGCTTTCGGCTGATCACGCGGAGCCGCACACTGGCCCGCCCAACTCAATACGGATCGGATCTTTTCGATGTCGCCAAACCATTGGTGTCCGGCGAATCGGACGGGCGCAAGTTTCGCTTGATCGGCATCGCTGCCAAAGACCTTACCCAAGCCGATGAGGCCACGCATGACGATCTCTTTGGACCAACGCGCCGACATGCAACCGAAGAGGCGATGGACCGCGTGCGAGAGCGTTTTGGGAAAGACGTCATCAAAAAGGGGCGCTCGTTCTCGAGCTAGTCGACGTTAGCGTCCGAACAAGTTGGTTCCCGATACCTCGGCGCCGGAGGGAAGTGGCGCACGGAGGTCGACAGTCCAAGCTGCAATATCGCGCCAAACGACGGGCGCTTGCAGGTCGCGAAGCAACATATGGTAGCCGGCCGGATAGAGCGCAAATCGCGTCGATGGGGCGAGCCTCGCTGCCATCTTGGCGGTCGGGCGGCGCGGAATGATGCCGTCCTTGGCGCCATAGAGGACGAGGAGCGGCCCCTTGGCGCTTGCGGCCGCGTTTTGCGCGGCACCCATCAAGCGAACGAGGCCGTAGAGCGAATCAATGCGGGTCTCTTTGATCACTAGGGGGTCGCGGCCGAGGGCGCGCAGCATTTCGATATTGTCCGAAGGGAGCACCCCAAGCCCACGTCCGGACACGTGCTTCGCGGGAAACGTGTGGGCGGCAACCCAAAGCGATGTGCGATAGATTGGGTTCATCGCGGCACCACCCCACACAGCAGGCGCGGTCAAACTAGCACCCTTGCTCGTGGAGAGCGCACTGCCCGGCTGCTGCGCGGCAAGCGCCAAGAGGACGACCGCACCGCCCATGGAATTCCCGTGCAAAAAGATAGGGGTCTCTGGGTGCCGTTGGCGTACCGCAACGACGACCGATTCCAAGTCCCCGATCAACCGTTCTTGACCGGGCCACGTCCCGGGCTCAGGCGCCCCGCCAAAACCGCGTTGGTCGAATGCGTAGGTAGTGATCCCGTGATCCGCCCACCACGTGCCTGCCGCGTCAAACGTGTTCAGGTAATCGTTGAACCCATGCAACCCGATGATCACGGCGCGCGGCTCACTCGTGCCAACGGAAGCCCACATTCGAGCCGGGAGCACCGCGCCATCGGAGACACGCACAGACCCATGTCCCGTTGCAGCATCAATACTGACTTGCGGTGGCACGGCGCGCGGGCTCGAGATCTGAACATAGGGGGTCGCACAAGCCGCCAGCGCGAGCAGTGCGACCAAAAGAAGACCGCGCACGATGGTCACAAGTCTTCCATAAGGTGCCGCACCCGTTCTCGCAGCACAGGAACGAGGTCGCGCTCGAACCACGGATTCGCCTTGAGCCAGTGATTTTTGTGCCAGGATGGGTGGGGCAACGGAAAATATTTCGGGGCATATTCCTGCCACGCTGCCACCGTTTCACTCAGCGTACGTTTGCGACTGGCGCCGAGGTGGTACGCCTGGGCATATCGGCCGGCCAGAATATAGGTCTCGATCTGTGGCATCGCGGCATGCAATCGCGGATGCCATGTTCGTTGGCAAATCGGAGGGGGCGGCAAATCGCCATTCGCCCCTTTGCCCGGATAACAAAAGGCCTGCGGGATGATCGCGACTTTCGAGTCGTCGTAGAAGACCGGCTTTGGGAGATTCAGCCAGTCCCTAAGACGATTGCCGCTCGCATCGTTCCAGGGGGTCCCGCTTTCGTGAACCTTGGTGCCGGGCGCCTGTCCCGCGAAAAGCAGTCGCGCAGTCGACGAGACCCGCAAGACCGGCCGCGGCCCGAGCGGCAGGTGATCTGCGCACAACCGACACGATCGCACCGCGGCAGCGAGGGTGCGCAAGTTCTCAACCATGCGAGGGAACCTTGACTTCTTGAACCTTGGTCATCGACTACGTACGGTCATCGCCCACAGTCACACTATCGGCAGCTATTATGAGATTCCAGGGGACAGACAGCTACGTCACGACGGACGACCTCCTCATGTCCGTCAACGCCGCGCTAGCGCTCAAACGACCGCTCCTCATCAAAGGTGAGCCTGGCACCGGCAAAACAGTGCTTGCCGCGGAGATCGCTCAGGCCCTGGGGAAGGATCTGATCGAGTGGCATATCAAATCCACGACAAAGGCCCAGCATGGTCTTTACGAGTACGATGCGGTTGCGCGGTTGCGCGATTCTCAGCTGGGTGACGACCGGGTCAAAGACATCGCGAATTACATCAAACGCGGCAAGCTTTGGGATTCCTTTGTGGCCGATAACGCCCCCGTCTTGCTCATTGATGAGATCGACAAAGCGGACATCGAGTTTCCCAACGACTTGCTGCTTGAGCTAGACCGCATGGAGTTTCACGTCTACGAAACTCAAGAGACGATCAAAGCCCAAAATCGGCCCATCGTTATCATCACGTCGAACAACGAAAAAGAACTGCCTGACGCGTTCCTGCGCCGGTGCTTCTTTCACTACATTCAGTTTCCTGATGCCGAGACGATGACGGCGATCGTGAATGTGCACTTCCCCGACATTCAGAAGCGGTTGATCAGAGAGGCGCTGAACGCGTTCTACGAATTGCGGGAAGTCCCTGGTCTCAAGAAGCGTCCCTCCACCTCGGAGCTGCTGGACTGGCTGAAGTTGCTAGTCGTGGAAGACATTGCGCCCGAAGCATTGCGATCGGAAGACGGTCGCACGGCGATCCCCCCGCTCTACGGCGCCTTGCTCAAACACGAGCAGGATTTACACCTATTTGAACGACTGGCCTTCCTACAACGCCGAGGCTAGATCCTAGGGATGTTCACCAACCTCTTCCTGGAGCTGCGCGCGGCCAAAGTACCGGTATCGATCAAGGAATACCTCACGTTGATCGAAGCAGTGGACAAGGGCGTCGCCGCGCGAGACGTGGATCAATTCTATTTCTTGGCACGTGCCGCTCTTGTGAAAGACGAGCGGCACCTCGATCGCTTCGATCAAGTGTTCGGCCACGTCTTCAGGGGTCTGGAAAAGGCCGAGGGTGATGAGGAGGTCGCCGTCGAAATTCCGGAGGAATGGTTGCGAAAACTCACGGAGCGCCATCTGACCGAGAAAGAAAAGCGCGAAATAGAGGCGCTCGGCGGCTGGGAAAAGCTCATGGAAACGCTGCGCCAACGACTCGATGAACAGGAGGGCCGACATCAGGGCGGCAGCAAATGGATCGGCACCGCCGGCACCTCCCCCTTTGGGGCCTATGGCTATAACCCCGAAGGCGTGCGGATTGGCCAAGACCGCTCGCGGCATCGCCGCGCGGTAAAGGTCTGGGACAAGCGTACCTTCAGAAACCTCGACGACAGCGTCGAAATCGGCACACGGAATATCAAGGTCGCGCTGCGCCGCCTGCGACGGTTTGCCCGTGAAGGCGCGCCAGAGACGTTAGACTTACCCGACACGATCCGGTCAACGGCACGCAACGCGGGCTTCCTCGATCTCAAAATGGTGCCCGAACGCCGCAACACCGTGAAGGTGTTGTTGCTGCTCGACGTTGGTGGCTCGATGGATGATTGGGTCAAGGTCTGTGAAGAGCTGTTTTCGGCGGCGCGCACCGAGTTCAAACACCTGGAGTATTACTACTTCCACAATTGTCTTTATGAGCGCGTTTGGCGAGATAACCGGCGGCGCGATCAAGAATCCCTGAGCATGTGGGATTTGCTGCATACCTATGGGTCGGACTATCGCGTGGTGTTTGTGGGCGATGCGAGCATGAGCCCCTACGAGATCACTTACCCTGGGGGTAGCGTTGAACATTGGAACGAGGAGGCTGGCGTTTCATGGATGCAGCGAGTCCTTGAGACCTTCCCACATGCCGTGTGGCTCAATCCGGTTCGTGAAGATCATTGGCGCTACACGCCGTCGATCGGGCTGTTACGCGAGATCATGGCCAACCGGATGTACCCGCTGACCCTTGATGGGCTGGACCGCGCGATGAAGGAGCTAAGCCATTGAGTCAAGGCAACGCCTTTGCCGACGGGTGCGCCCATGTGGCGGGGAACTACGTTCCCATCGCGCAAGCCGGCATTCCCATACGAGACTTCGGGTTCTTGCGCTCCGACGCGACCTACGACGTGGTTCACGTTTGGGATGGATCGTTTTTTCGCCTTGAAGACCATCTCGATAGATTCTTCCGAAATATTGGTCGGTTGCGGATGACCTGCCCGCTATCGAGGGACGCCGTCGCTGAGGTCCTCATCGAATGCGTCCGCAAGAGCGGACTGCGTAATGCCTATGTGGAAGCGATCTGTACACGCGGCGAGCCCCCGGTTGAGACGCGCAACCCTCGGGATGCGGTCAATCGGTTCTTTGCATTCGCCGCCCCGTTTGTGCCGTATGCAGATGCCGACGCGAAACGGCGCGGCCTTCACCTTGTGATTGGGAGCCTGCGCCGCATCCCGCCGGAGTCCGTTGACCCGACGGTTAAGAACTATCACTGGCACGACCTCACTGCTGGCCTGTTCGAAGCGCAGGACAAAGGCGCAGACAACGTCGTCCTCCTCGATCTTGACGGCAATCTGACAGAGGGCCCCGGGTTCAACGTCTTTTGCATCGAAAACGGCACCGTCTTGACGCCGGGGCGTGGTGTTCTGGACGGGATTACGCGCCGAACGGCGATTGAGTTGTGTACGGCGTTGAGCATTCCTTGTGAGGAAACCGACATACCAGCGACACGGTTCTTGGAGGCCGACGAGGTATTCATCACATCGACCGCAGGGGGCGTGATGCCGGTCACCCGCATTAAATCCCGCGTTCTCGGGAATGGGGCGCCAGGACCCATCACTCAACGTTTGGACGATGCCTACCTCGCCTTGCATCAAGACGCGCAGTATCTCACGCCGGTGGCCTACGACGACTAGTTAGTGGAAATCCCTGGACTGAATGAGTTTCTGAGGCGTGAGGTTTTGGTTCGCCTGACCATACCTAATCTCATCAGCCCGTTCGTAAACCCCTTCTAGATTGACTGAATCGCAATTTGCCGTTCCCCAGGGCTGGGCCGGCGTGGCCCGCTCTAACGCGCCAGAGAGCCCTTCCTGCACGCTGCGCCGCTCATAAGGGGGCAGACGGTAGTCGGCCAGAGAAACAAGCGACGAAGAAAGATCGACGATGTCAGATGCAATGACATGGATCACCAGCCCTTCCCGCTCCACACGACCGCTAACGCCAAGGAGCCGCGAGCGCAGCACCTGTTTGCGAAAGCGCTCGAACATTGTTGGCCATACCACGATATTGGCGACCCCGGTTTCGTCCTCGAGGGTCATGAATATCACGCCGCTCGCCGTACCGGGCCGCTGCCGACAAATCGCCAATCCGACCACGTCGGCCCAATCCCCTGTCTTGCGATTAAGCAAATCCGCAGCGTGTATGTATTTCTTTCGGAAAGAACCCCGCAACAACGCGACCGGATGGGCTTTGAGCGTAAGGCGGAGCGTTGAATAATCGCAAATGACCTCTTCACCGATCGTCATCTCGGTGAGGGTGACCTCGGGTTCCTTCATGAGCTCAATCGGCTGGTCGTTCTTGCCTTGTATTATTGCTTCATCGCTAATTGCCTGTTCCGCAGCGGCGAAAAGCGGCAGGGATGAGTCGTGCAATCCCTTTACAGCCCAAAGGGCTTGACGACGTTTCAGTCCTACGGAACCGAAAGAGTCGGCATCCGCGAGCTTTTCAACCGCGTCGACCCGTAGACCCGTTCGCCGCCAAAGATCGTAGACATCGCGAAACGCATGCGTCTCACGTGCCTGACAAACCTTCTCAGCCCCCTCCTCACGAAAGCCCTTGATCTGGCGAAACCCGAGCCGCAACGCAAACCCACCCTCTGCGATCGGCTCTAGCGTGCAGTTCCATTCGCTATGGTTGATATCGATCGGAAGAACAGTTGCTCCGTGATCCCGCGCGTCTCTGATGAGTTGTGCAGGCGCATAGAAGCCCATGGGCTGACTGTTCAGAAGCCCACAGGCAAAGACAGCGGGGTAATAGCACTTGAGCCAGGACGATACGTAAACAAGCAGCGCGAACGATGCGGCATGCGATTCGGGAAACCCGTACTCGCCAAACCCTTCGATTTGCTGGAAACACCGTTTGGCAAAATCACGGTCGTACCCCTGCCCGACCATGCCATCAATGAATCGGACCTCGTAATTGTGGATTGTTCCGGCATGCCGAAACGTTGCCATGGCGCGGCGCAAGCCGTCCGCCTCGCTGGGGCTAAATTTTGCACCAACAATGGCGATCTGCATCGCCTGTTCTTGGAACAAGGGCACACCGAATGTCTTGTGCAGAACCCCACGCAGCTCTTCTGAGGGATAGCTGATTTTTTCTTCACCATTCCGCCGCCGTAAATAAGGGTGAACCATATCTCCCTGAATGGGTCCCGGTCGGACGATCGCCACCTCGACGACAAGATCGTAATACGACCGTGGTCGAAGCCGCGGCAACATGGTCATTTGTGCGCGGCTTTCAATTTGGAAGACACCAATCGTGTCGCCCTTGCACAACATGTCATAGACCACGGGGTCTTCCGTCGGCACAGACCGGACCGTGTGATCAATGCCGTAATGCGTTGATAAAAGGTCGAGCGACTTGCGGATGCACGTCAGCATGCCGAGCCCCAGAACGTCGATCTTCAGAATGCCAAGCTCGTCAATATCGTCCTTGTCCCACTCGATCATCGTGCGATCGTCCATTGCCGCATTGGCAATGGGCACAACTTCCGACAACGGCCCCCGCGTAATGACAAAGCCGCCTGGATGTTGGGATAAGTGGCGCGGAAACCTAATAAGGGCGCGCGCCAGGATCAACGCTTGGTGAAGGCGACGATCGTTGGGGTCGAGCCCGAGTTCTTGGACTTGATCATCGTTGACCCCTGACTTCCCCGACCCCCAGGTGTATCCCGCCAAGGCACCGCCGACATCTTCGGACAAGCCCAAAGCTTTGGTGACCTCACGAATGGCGCTGCGCCAACGGTAGCTGATGTAGGTGGCGGTCATGCCTGCCCGATGGCGTCCATATTTTTGATAGATGTACTGAATGACTTCTTCGCGGCG
>CALJDF010000081.1 GCA_938023835.1 uncultured Alphaproteobacteria bacterium | reverse complement strand
TGCGAAGGTCGCCCGCGAATCCATCACACGGTAGTCAGGAACGAAGACCTCGTCGCAGTGCACGTCCTTGCTGCCCGTCGCCTTAACACCGGACACGAACCAAGTGTCGAGAACGGTGTAGTCGCTCTTCGGCATGAGAACGCGCATGAAACCCGGTGCGTCGTGGAGACCACGTTCTTTCGCTTCCAAAGGCGCCGGCACCATGCACCAGTCGGCGTGATCGACGCCCGACGCGAACCGCCAGGTCCCGGTGACGACATAGCCGCCGTCAACCTTCCGCGCCGTCCCCTCTTTCCGGGCCGAGGCCGTCGCAATGATCTGATCTTGCTTTGGTCCCCAAACGTCGTCCTGACATTGCTTGGGCATGCGCGCGAGGATCGCAGCATGAGCCCCTACAACCGAGACAACCCACGCCGTCGAGGCGCAGGCTCGCGCAAGAACGCGCGCCGCTTCTGCATGCGCTGCCCAATCCATTTCGTATCCGCCATACCGCTTGGGTTGCAAGAGGCGCATCATTCCGGTCGCATAAAGATCTTGCACCGTTGCATCGGGCAACCGGCGCAGTTGCTCTGCCTCTTGGGCACGCTCGCGTAGCGCAGGCAACATGCCTTCGGCGCGGGTCAGAATCACATCCAACGTTGGTTGGCCAAGGTCGCTTTGGTCCGTTACTGCCATATTATTTTGTCTCTCTTAGGATGCCGCCCGACCTAGTTCTTGGTCTGCCTGCGCATCCCCGGTTGGAAGACCCAGTGCCCATTTGCCGTAGGACAGCATATTACGATCCCAATTGACGCCAATCTGCGTGGCCATAGCCATGACGTCACGATGGTGCCGTTGGACCGGATTGCCTTCAAAGATCCCCATCGCGCCCATCATCCCGACCAGCCGTTTGGTCGACTGTACACACAGGCCAGCGACAAATGCGCGATCGCGGTTGATCTCCAACCGCTTCGCCGCGGGAATGGTCTTTCCGTTATTCCCTGCATCACGAAGATAGGCGATCTGCTCGGTCATGATGATTTCCGCGGCATGAAGTTCCGCCGCACTTTCGGCCACCCGCAATTGGACCGGCGCATTTTCAGCCACAGCCTCGCCGGTCATCGTGCCGGTTCGCTTTGCCGTGATCGCACAATAGTCGTTGTAGGCGCCCTCGGCGGCACCAAACAATGGGCCAAGCAAACTGGTGCCGACGTAGGACAAGAACGGGACCCGATAGATATAACTTTCATTGACCTCACTTCCGGGCGGATTTGCACCAATCCATTCCTCGGCCGTAAGCGTTCTATGGTGGGGCACAAGAACGCTGTCCAAGACAATATCCTTTGTGCCGGTCCCGCGCATGCCCGCGACATGCCACGTGTCGGCGATGGACCACTCAGATCGCGGAACGACCACCTGGGTCGGCACTTTTTCGCCGTCGACATGGACGCCAAACATCGCCCACTCTGCGTGGTCGCACCCCGATGAGAATCCCCATTGCCCTGAAACACGAATCCCATCGGCCTCGCGGGCCGCGCCGCCATGTCTATTCACGGATGCCGTGGCGATCAGCTGATCTTGATTCGGCCCCCACACTTCGTCCTGAACCTCGCCCGGCATGCGGCCGAGAAAGCAGGCATGCGCACCCACGACGGAAACGATCCAGGCGGTGGAGGGGCAATGCTTGGCGACTTCCCGCCCAATCGCGAATTGTGCGCCCCATTCGAGTTCGAAACCACCGTGGCGCTTAGGCTGGAAAAACCGCACGAGTTGGTGTTCGAAAATGGCTTGCATGTTCTTCTTGAGGACGGCGCGTTCGGCCTCTGTCTCGGCGGCCGTCTCACGCAGTTGAGGCCCCAGCGCGCGGGCACGCGCGACAAGCTCGGCCTCCATCTCTAACGGTTCCTGCGCTTCTACGTCTTGGACCGCCATTGGTGCACCTCCCATTATCGTTACCGTCTTTTTCGCATGCGGGCCGACACCTTCAAACGTCCTCCCCGAGAGGGTTCGTCTGGCGGTCAGTTGGAACTCGAAAACACGGCCCCCGCGAAGTCCGCGATCGCCGCCGCCATCGCGTCGGGGCTGTCTTCTTGGACAAAATGATAGCCCGGGAGCGTCACCTCGGTTTGGTTGGGCCAGCGCCGACACTCCTCACGCTGGCGCTCCGTCAACCCAGTGCCGCCGGTCACGAGCATCAAAAGTTTGGGCATGCCCGACGCCGCCATAAACGCGGCATCGGCCTTTGTTTCTGCCACGACATCTGCGGGTTCGCCACCAATGGGCAGTTCGCGCGGAAACATCAATGTCGGCATCCGGACCATGCCCGGGGTCGCAAACGGCGCTCGATATCGCGCAAGCTCCTCCGCTGATAAGGCGCGCTGAACGCTTCGCGGGATGGCTTCTACAAAAACGTTCTCCTCCAACACGAGACGTTCGCCGTCCACGCCCCGTAGCGACTGGAAATACGCCCGACGGGAGTCGGGGAAGTCATACCAATCGCGTTCGCCAACGACGGGTTCGCAATAAGCGATGCCTAGCACCGTCTCCGGCCGCCGACGCGCCCGATGAAACGCAAGCGTTGCTCCCCAACCGTGGCCGACTAAGAGATGCGGGCCAAGCGCCAGTTCTCCGAACCAGGCATCCAGATAGGCGACGTGATCGACGAACCGATAGTCACAGCCTTGTGGCTTTCCCGATGCCCCCATCCCAATGAGATCCGGGGCAAGGCACCGATAGCGCGACCGCAGCGGCGCGATCACATTGCGCCACAAGTAGGACGACGTGGGATTGCCATGCAGAAAAACGAGCGGCGGCCCCTCACCTTCATCAACAAACGCCATCTCTGAGTCCCGTACGAACGATTGCCGCCGAGTGTGGGGATCAGATGCCGAGATCGCGTTGATCGCTAAGTCCGTTTTTTTTCGCCCGCCGGAAGGCCAAAGGCGCCTTGGGCCGCCAATTCCAACCGGCGCGCCTCATCAATCCCAAGACGCTCGGCCAAAACCGATGGACCATCGGCACCAAGCACCGGCGCCGCCTCATAGCAGGTCTCATCGCCCTCCACTTTGACCGGGTTGCCCGCTAGGGCAATCACGTCACCGTCGACCGCGACCGTCGGCACCATTTTGCGCGCCTGTGTTTGCGGTGCGGCAACCGCTTCGGCGACGGTTTGAATCGGGGCCGCCGGGACATCGGCTTTGGTAAACACGTCGAGCCAAGCCGCTCTGGTTTTCGTCTTAAGCACCGCGGCAATTTCCGGCTCCAAGGTCTCGCGATGCGCAACACGCGCGGCGTTACTGCCGAAGCGGGCATCGACAGCAAGATCGGGGCGGTCAATCGCGTCGCAAAACGCGACCCAATACTTCTCGACGCCGACCGCGGCGACGACGATTGGATCGTCTTTCGTCGCAAAGGATTGGTAGGGGAAGAAATTGGGGTGGCCCGACCCGTGTGGCGGCGACGGCGCCCCACTCACCGCGTAATTGGTGATTTCATCGCCGAGCAACGCGATCTGTGCATCGAACATTGAAATATCGACACGACGGCCCCGTCCGGTCCGATGCCGTTCCGCCAGAGCCGCAAGCAAGCCCAAAGCGCCGAAAAGGCCGCCCGCGGTGTCGCCAAGATGGAACGGGATGTGCGCCGGCCCTGTCGTCGGGTGCCCAGCGAGACTCATGCCGCCACCCAATGCCTGGACGGTCAGATCATACCCGGCCCGTTTGGCCCACGGGCCATCCTGGCCGAACGCGCTGACCGAACAAGAAATGATCGCCGGATTGATCGTCGAAAGCCGGTCATGATCGAGATTGAGACGCGCCAGAACCCCTGGCCGGAAATTGTCAAAGACGACATCGGCGGTTCGCACCAAATCGTCGAAGATGCCAAGACCAATCTCGTTCTTGAGATCCAGGACGATGCTTTTCTTGTTTCGATTATAGCTTTGGAACTGCGCGTTTTCTCCCCGCACCTGGGGACCGATGTGATTGCTGCGTACGGGATCACCGGTGGGGGGTTCAATCTTGATAACCTCCGCACCCAAATCCGCCAGCAGCATGGTGCCGAACGGCCCTGCGATGAACATCGACAAATCGAGAATGGTAATGCCGCAAAGAGGCCCGGTCTGAGTCACGACCAGCCCCAAATACGCGCGGCGTTATCCCACAGGAATGCGCGACGCGATTCCGGCCGCAAGTCCATCGCCGCAACATCGGCGACGGGCTTGGCGTAGTCCATGAACGGATAGCCGGTGCCAAAAAGAACCTTGTCGCGACCGTAGGAATTCAGGAAGTGTTTCAGTGCGGGTGGCAAATATTTGGGCCGGTGCCCAGAGGTATCGATGTAGACCCGCTCATGCTTCCAAGCCAGCCCGACCAGTTCGTCAGCCCAGGGAAACCCGGCGTGGCCCGCGATAATGGTGAGATCCGGAAAATAGAGCGCCACATCGTCTAGATACAACGGACGACCGACCTCGGAGCGTTCCATGACGGCCGTATGCCCCGTAAGCACCAATGCGGGAATGCCGAGGTCCACACAAGCCGCGTAGAAGGGATAATAGATCGCGTCATTCGGCGGTGTACCGTAGAGAAACGGTAATACCTTGTAGGCACGGAACCCGTCTTCTGTGACGGCCCGCCGCAATTCGCGCACGCCCTCCATCCCGCGTCGTGGATCGACGCTGGCGCAGCCAACAATCCGCCCTGCCGCCGAAGCTGCAATCTCTGCGACCTTTCGATTATCGCTTGGCGTTCCGGGAAAGTCCGTGGCCGACAGCACGATTCTCTCCACACCGGCGGCATCAGCTTCGCGCAGCAGCATCGCGCTCGTAACCGCCGCGCGTTCGGGCATCGCAAGACGGTCGTACAGCGCCTTCATCGGGGGGTA
>CALJDF010000080.1 GCA_938023835.1 uncultured Alphaproteobacteria bacterium | reverse complement strand
GATGCCTATCCCGCGTTTATCGAGGAGGCGGTGAAACTCGACTGGGAGTTCATGGGGCACGGCGAGACGAATTCCAACATGGTCGACGCCATGGACCTCACCGAACAAAAACGTGCCATCGCCGCCACTTTTGACCGTATCGAAAAGGCAACCGGCAGACGGCCGCGCGGCTGGCTAAGCCCTGGGGTCCGGATGAATTGGGACACCCCGGACATATTGGTTGAGGTTGGGTGCGAGTATTACTGCGACTTCGTGAACGACGATCAGCCTTACTTGATGGATGTTGGCGGACGGCGCCTTGTCAACGTGCCGTATTCATCGGAAATGAACGACCTACCGGCATTCATGCGCGCGAACCGAACCGCCGAGGAGTTCGCCACGATGATCAAGCGCCAATTCGACGTGCTCTATCGGGAAGGTGCGGAGTCGGGTCGGGTGATGTGCATTGCGCTGCACCCATTCCTGATCGGCGTGCCGCATCGGATCGCCACCGCCTCGGAGATTCTCGACGCTTACCTCGCGAGCGACCCCGCGGTTTAGCGGTCTGCCGCAAGCGATCGCCAAACCGGTACGAGATCTTGCTCGACTGCGGCGGCCCAGGACAGCGCTTTTGTCTGCGACCAACGGTAGGCGGCGGCACCCATGTCGGACCGCGCCTTATCGTTGGCCAGTAGCTCATCGATTGCTTGGGCCCAGGCTTCTGCCGTTTGTTGCTCGACGACGATCCCGTCGACGCCGCTTTCCTCGATGTGTCGCGCGGTGGCTTGGCCTGCCGTGACCAACACCGGCAGACCCGATGACTTAGCTTCCACGACGACGTTGCCCCAGGTTTCGTATTGCGCGGGAAAGGCCATGAGGTCTGCGCTCGCAAAGACCGAGGGGAGGTCGTCGTGCTGGAGGATCCCCGGCAGCGTCGCGTGGTCGCCGAGGCGAGCGGCGATGCGGTCCGCGTCGCGCCCGGCCCCGATGAATAGCCCATGCACCTGTCGCTTTCGTTGGACGAGGATGTCGAGGGCGTCGGCAATCAACGTGGCACTCTTTGAGGCATCCAATCGGCCCACGAACAGCACGATTGCGCGGTCGGGCGGGATGCCGAAACGTTGCCGGAGCGCGGAAGAATCGCGCAGGCTGGGGTCGAAGATTCCTGGCGTGATCCCGCGCCGCAGGGGGGCGACCCGGTGCGGGGCGATATCGGCGCCAGCCGGCAGGGTGTTGGGGTCGAAAACCAGAACCCGGTCGGCACCCCGTAACTGGCGGCACAGAGATCGATTGAGGAACCAATAAATCAGTTGGTCCGTCTTAAGAAATTGGATTAAGAGATTTCTGCTAAGCCATTGTCCAAAAATGCCCTCTGCGATCTCCGGCCAGTAGATTCTGCTGAATTCCGGCTGCAGCGTATGGACCGAATAGACCAGCCCAAGTCGGTGCTTTTTGGCGACCCGGCGGGCGGTCGCGCCGAAGCAAAAAAAGTCGGTCGTGTGGAGGACATCGTGGCGCTTGAGGAGCGTGGCGAGCGTGGGGTTATGGGGGCCGATGTCGGCATGGCCGCCGCCCTGTCGCAGGCGCAGTCGGCGGGTGGTGAGGGCGCCGGGAACAACCTCGAAGCGGACATTGTCGGCAATCGAGATGGTTTGTCGGGGTCCGAGAAAGTAGACCGTCAGGTCGACGTCGTCGCGACCGGCGGCGCCTTCGGCGTAGTGCTTCCAGACATTCACATGACCGATGGCCGGCGCGTCGAACTCTAGATTGACGAGGACACCGACACTGACCCGCCCCTGATTCATGGCCTGTCCTCGGGCACCGAGGGGTCGTCGAACCCACACAATCTATCAGCCTCATGGGTCAGGCGGGTGAGGCTTTCTTCCAACGCGAGGCGTTTGGCTTCGATCGTGGTTTCGTCGGCATCGCGCGGCACCTCGATCGGCGCGCCCCAATTGATGACGCCGCGCCCGAAAGGGTAGGGGATGACTGTCCGGTCCCATCCGCTCAGCCGTCGCCGCGGTCGCGCGCCGTAAGAGGTCGGCAGGATCGGCACTTGGGCGAGACGGGCGAGGTCGATGATCCCGCGCTTGGCCTGCATCGCCGGACCGTGCGGGCCATCGGGGGTGATGGCGGTGTATTCGCCCGCGCGTATTGCTTTGACCATGGCACGGGTCGCGTCGTGCCCGCCGTGGAGGGCCGAGCCACGGATTGAGGCTTGGCCGAAGCGGGCGATGATATCGACGATCAGTTCGGTATCGGCGCCGCGGGCGGCGATGAGCATGTTCATTTTGACATCGCGACGCCAGTTGGTCGGCATCATCAACAACCGGGCGTGCCAGAACGCGCCGATAAAAGGCTGCTTGCGGTCCCAGAAACCTTGCGGGATGTCGAGGTTGTCGACCTGCCAACGTCCGGTGGCCCGGACCAAGCGGATATAACCGGCGCCTATATGCGACACGGCTGCACGCAGCCGCGGCCGTTCAGCGATCGCGGTGACGATGCCCATTATGCGGCGCGGCGGACGGCCTCCATGAAGGCCGCCAGTTTGTCCGTATCGAGGCGATCATCGGTGCGCACGCCCGAACAGAGATCGAGGCCGAAGGGGCGCGCAGCGGCGATGGCGTCCGCGGCGTTCCGTTGGTTCAGCCCGCCTGCGAGGAACACCGGCACCTCAACGCTTTCGATCAATCGGCGCGAGATATCCCAATTGTGAGTGCGGCCGGTGCCGCCGAGCTCTTTCACCGCGAGGTCGGGATTGCCGGAGTCGAGTAGTAAAGCATCGACGGTGTGTTGGATGGCTTGGGCTGCCGCGATCGCGCTTTCGTCGCGCACATGGACGACTTGGACAATCGAGACTCCGGGGAGAGCCTTTCGCAGGCGTTCGTGGCTGCCGGGCGACAGGTCATCCACGAGTTGAAGGGTGTTCACCCCGCACCGGCGCTGTTGGTCGATGATGACGTCCGTGTCTTGGTGGCTGGTCAGCAAGAACGTGGCCACGGGCGGCGGCACCCGGGCCACGATGTCGCGGATCAGGTCTTCACCAATGACCCCCGGTCCGCTCGGCATATGCGAGACGAAGCCCAATGCGTCGGCCCCGAGGCGGATGGCGGTCAGGGCCTCGTCGACGCTTGAGATGCAACAGATCTTGATGCGGACGCGTTCGGTCATGCGCTAGGCCAGGTCCGCCGCGGCCATCAAACGCGCCTTGGTGGCCGCATCGGCGAATGATGCATCGATGGCGGCCCGGGTAATTTGGCGAAGCGCGTCTGCGGACAACCCGATAACAGACTTTGCGCGGTCGTATTCTTGGCCGACGCTGGTTGCGAAATATGGCGGATCATCCGAGTTGAGTGTGACCGTGACGCCGGCGTCCATGAGGTTGCGGACGGGGTGTGCTTGGAGCGATTCGTAAAGGCCGGTCGCGACGTTGCTGCCGGGGCAGACTTCGAGGGTGATGCCTCGGGCAACGATGTCCTTCACGAGGTCGGGGTCTTCGATGGCCCGCACGCCGTGGCCTA
>CALJDF010000079.1 GCA_938023835.1 uncultured Alphaproteobacteria bacterium | reverse complement strand
ATCGCGCCCTATCTCAACACGCAAATCCTCTCGCTCCGGAGTGCAGCCCGCGCCCTCCGGTTCACGCTGTGGGATGAAGAGGCCCGCGCCATGACAACCTTCCGCGCCGCCAGCCGAACATCTGCACGGGGCAATTCTTTTGGCCCAACACGACCAACCCCCAACAATTAATTATTCCTAGCGTATACTTGCACCTGATTTATAAAACACCATATTCATTGAGTACGACAGCGGCCCTTTAAAGTCATCGGGTCGATCATATTTGAATTTTCAAATAGTCGTTCACTTTGAAAGTGATGACACATGTCCTTCAAGAAATGGTCAGCCGCACGAGCGGACGCGTCGGATGACGCCAAACCGGAGACGAAGCCTGCTGAACCGGCCACTGCCGATCAGCCACCGGTTAAGACCGACCCCCCGCCTAAGACTGAAACCGCCCCCAAATCCTAGGCGGCCACGAAGAGCGGGGAGCCTCCAATCTCCCCGCTTCCTTTCCGCCAAACAGCAAATTGCAGTCGCGCCCGTCTACGCGGCGAAAAGATGCCAACGACAACACCCGCGCGCTAACATGGGCCTTCCTGGGGAGGGCACGATGAGCGACAAAAACACAACAACCAAACGCTACAAGTCGGTTCTGACAGGCCCGGTTACCACGACCGAGCCTGAATTCCTGCACGATATCGGCATGGACCGCATGGTCGGCGCCTTCGTGGCCCTGGCCTCCGAGGTCTACATCTTGCGCGACCGCCTCGGCGCCTTGGAGAGCGTCCTCGCCAACAACAAAACCATCGCCGAAGACGCCATCGAGGCGTTGGAGGAAACCCCGGAACAATCCCAAGCCCGCCAAGACGACGTGCAGCGCTTCGTCACCCGCGTCCTCAGCGAACTGCACCGCTCCGACGTGCCGATCAGCCACATCGGCCGCAAGGTCCGCGAGATGACGGACCAATGAGCGCCGATCGGCCCAACACCCCCTTCGGTCTCGAGACCACCCGCGAATATCGCGCCTTTCACACCTTCCTGAGCGCCGCGCGCAACCACCGCCTCGGCCCGCTGTACGAGCAAACCCACGCCGACTACCAATGCGCTGGCGGCAACGGCGATGACACCGACGCGGTGCTCGACGTCCTCGACACCCTGCCCGCCTATCAGCTCTACGCTTGGGCGATGCGCCACCTGCAGCAGTTCAAATACGACCACGTCGACTTCGGCATCGTGCCCGCGATCGAAGAAAACAAGACCGAGCTCCGCCAACGCCTGCGCGATCTATCGAACCAAGGCATCAAATCGGGCGATCTCGTGCTCGACCCCGACCTCGCGCTGCCCGACTACTTCACCATGACCGACTTCCATCAACACCCCGGCGGTGTTGCGGGCGATCCCCTGGCAGGGCTGGCCTACGAAATGGCCCGCGCGGTGCGCTTCAAACCGGGGGCGGATTCAAACAACCTCTACCGCAACATCTTTTCGTATTTGCCGGAACGCGATTACCGCCGCGTCCTGGATTGGGGCACCAGCTTCGGCGCCGGCGTGCGCACGTGGCTCGATCTGCACCCCGGTACCGAAGCACACGGCGTTGATCTCTCCGAACCCTGCCTGCGCCTTGCTTACGTGCGCGCCGCCGAACGCAACATGACCGCGCATTGGCGCCAAGCCGACCTCGAACACCTGCCCTACGACGACAACACCTTCGACCTCGCCTGGTTCGCCTTCATGCTGCACGAGTTTCCGCCCGCCCGGTTCCCGGCCCTGTTCAAAGAAGCCGCCCGCGTCCTCAACGACAACGGCGTCTTCATCGGCTTCGAACTCGCCTACGTCGAGAACAGCGCCTTTCAAAACGCGCTGCAAGACCAAGAAGGCTGGCTCAACGACGAACCCTTCATGCCCGCCTGCTTCAAAACCGATTTCACCACGCTCTTTCGTCAGGCGGGTTTCTCCTCCATCACTATCCGCCGCTTCGACCAAATGGCCGACAACGTCACCCACGCCGCGCCCGACATTCCAAAGCGCCAGACCTGGAACATCTACCTGGCCGAGAAGTAGCGGACTATACGACCGTCGCCGTTTGCTACCTCCTCCCCCTGCACGCCAGGGGGAGGCCGGGAGGGGGTCGCCGTCAAAAGCCCGAGGTGCAACCAACCCCCTCCCTACCCTTCCCCTACACGTAGGGGGAGGAGTTGTTCGCCGCCCTTTGCTAACCGCTCATCCTGAGGAGCGGCCTTGGGGCCGCGTCCCGAAGGACGCGTTCACAATTCCCGGTCCCCACCGACGATCCGTTCACGTTTTCCGGTCCCCGCATTGACGCGCCCTTCTGTCGTCCTACCTGTCCTCCACGACCCAGCTTTCCAGTCGGCTGGCCCACGGCAACGCAGATCCGCCAGTCAAACGGAGGGTGTTGAAACTAAACAGGAATTTGGCTTCGTTTGTCGGCCCAAAAACCTAGTGCGTTGAAATAAAACGGTTTTTTAGATTCGTTTGGTAATTTCGATGTTGTGCCCGTTGGGCGCGTTAACGCGCGTCCGTTTCGCTATCATGGCGGTCGCACCGTCGCCTTGAGGATTTCGCTATGCGCTCGAACCAACCCGCCGACGTGACCGACGTTCTTGAGGATCGTTCGTTCCGGGCCTTCCATAGTTTCATGCGCGCGAGCCGCGCCTATATGGACGCGACGGTGTACCACGACACCTGGCACAGCTATCGCCGCGCCCTCGCCGATCGCGGACAAGACAACGGCAACGACCCGCAAGACGCCGACGCGGCGTTCGACGTGTTGGACGCGCTGCCCGCCTACCAGCTCTACGCCTGGATGTATCGCCACCTGCAACGCTTCAAATACAACTACCCCGACTTCGGCATTCAGCCCAAAGCCGAAAGCGAAGCCGCGCATATCCAACGCGAACTCGACGCCGCCGCCGACAAAGCCATCGCCGCCGGCACGTTGCGCCTCAACCCCGATGTGCATTACCCCGACTACTACAGCCTGACCGATTTCCACCAGCATCCCGGCGGCGTGTGGACCGACGAGATCGACGGCCTCGTCTACGAACTCGGCCGCCGCACCACGCGCCCGCACGAGGACGATGCGAACGATCTCTACCGTCTCGCCTTTTCCTATTTGCCCAAGCGCGACTATGCCCGCGTGCTCGATTGGGGCACCGGCCAAGGCGGCTTCGCCCTCACCTGGCTCGAATCGCACCCGGACTCAGAGGTCCACGGCGTCGATATCGCCGCCCCGTGCCTCAAGCTCGTCAACAAGCGCGCGATGGAGCGCGGCGTCACGGTGCATCTCTCGCAGCAAGCCGTCGAAGCGATGGACTATCCCGACGACCATTTCGATTTGATCTTGTCGTGTTTCATGTTCCACGAGATCCCGCCTGCCCCGACGCCGGGCATCCTGGCCGAGATCGCGCGGGTGCTGAAACCAGGCGGCATCTTCGCCGGCATCGAGTTCCTGCCCAAAGAGAACAGTCCGTTCCAAGAGGCGATGATGCTCACCACCGCCTACACCAACAACGAGCCCTTCGCGCCCGCCTCCTACACCTACCCCTATATCGAGAACGCGAAAGAGGCGGGCTTCTCCAAAGCCGAGATCGTGTGGTTCGACAAGATCATGGCCCCGGCGTCCGACAACCCCGCCGTGCCGCCACGCACCTGTTACCCGATCTACATGTTCGAGAAGTGATCCGGGCCACTCCGCCCCATCATGTCCACCATTGACATCGCGCGGCCTCGACCCCACGTAGGCATTGCGACGGGTGAAGGCCCCGGCCGCTCGCAGGCGCAAGCCATGGTGAAGTCCTTCAACAACATCCGATCCGCCCCCTGTGTCATGCGGACCGATGGCAACGCGAGCCCCATCTCACAAACGCATGCAGACACATGTGAGGCCTGTCATGGTCGGACATGCGTCCCTTCCATCACTTGATGATCTCAAGGCGCAGGCAAAACGCTTGCGCCATGAACTTGAAGCCGGCGGGACGCCGGTCAACCACAGTCGCGCCCTCGAATTGATGGCGCACCAATACGGCTACAAAGACTGGAACACGTTGCACGCGGCGCTCGGCAACCAGCCGCTGCCGGCGCCGATTGCACTCGGCCAACGGGTCAGCGGCAGCTATCTCGGGCAGGCGTTCGAGGGTGAGGTGATCGCCGTGCGCGCGCTCGGCGAGGGCGAACGCTATCGTATCACGCTCGCGTTCGACGATCCCGTCGACGTCGTCACCTTCGATAGTTTCTCGGCATTTCGGCAGCGCGTTTCGGCCACCATCGACCGGCGCGGGGTTACCGCAGAGAAAACCTCGGACGGCCAACCGCATATGGTCTTGTCGCTATAGGACTCAGTCCTCGACCAAGATGATGTGCAACCGCCGTGGACCGTGGGCACCGAGATACAACGTCAACTCGATGTCTGCGGTCGACGACGGCCCCGACACGAACATCGCGGTGCGCGGCATGCCCGCGTCCCCTTGATGCGTGCGCAGCCTGTCCCACGCGTCCTCAAGCGATCCTGTGACCTGGCGCCGCCGTAGCACCACGACGTGGTTGTCCGGCAACAGGTTCAGCGTCATCGGACTACCCGCGCCAGACGTGAGCATCAACGTGCCGGTCTCGGCAATGGCGGCAAACGCCGCCGTCACGCCGACCGGATCGCTCTCGACAGGCACGCCGACACGGGTCTCCAAGAGCGGTTGGGATTTCCAGTCCAAGTCGGCAACATCGGGCGCCAACGTCGCCCTTGCGGGTAGATTGTGCTGCGCTAGGTAGGCCGCGACCGCCGCCGGCACATCAGCGGGTTCGGCCACCCGCGCGACGCTCGCATGCGTTGCCTCGATCTGCGACACGAACATCGCGACCCGCTCGGCATCACCCACGGCGCTGCGGTCCGGCACCAGATTGCGTGGATGGGTCTGCAACCGCGCACTAACAGCCTTCCGCGCAGCGTCATCATCGCGGGCACCCAGCGAGGTGCGAATGGTGCCCAGGATCGCGTCGCGGCCGCTCACGCGTTCCCCTGTCGCTGTCGCGCCCATTGGGCGCTGAAGGTTTGACCCTGCGGCGCCGGCAGATCGCGCGAGTCCGTCCACCCCCCGGCAAGCGGCAAATCGCGCAGTCGCCCCAGCGGCCGCCCGCGCCACGCCAAATACCGCACCGCGAGCCCGGTCAAGCGGCGATACAGCGCGGGCCGCTGCGCCACCCAAGCCCAGACCCGCAATGCCACGCGCTGGCGCGCCGGATCAAGCTTTTTGTCGAACGCCTGCTCGCGCCAGTGCCGCATCATTTTGGGCAGCGGAATGCGCATCGGGCACACCGCCTCGCAGCGCCCGCAAAACGGCGTTGCACTCGGCAAATGATGTGCTTCTTCAATGCCGATCATCGTCGGCGTCAGCACCGCCCCCATCGGCCCGGAATAGACCCAGCCATAGGCATGCCCCCCGATCGACGCGTAAACCGGGCAATGGTTGAAACAAGCGCCACAACGAATACACCGCAAGATGTCGCGAAACGCGGTGCCCAAGAGCTTGCTGCGCCCGTTATCGAGCAACACCACGTGATAGGCGTCCGGCCCGTCGGGATCGTCGGCGCGGCGTGGGCCGGTCGAAAACGTCGTATAGACCGACATCTGCTGACCCGTCGCTGAGCGCGCCAGAACGCGTAGGATGGTCGAGGCATCTTCTAAGGTCGGCACGATCTTCTCGAGGCTCGCGATCACGATATGCATGCGCGGCAGTTGCTGGGTTAGATCGCCATTGCCTTCGTTGGTGACGATGACCGAGGTACCGGTTTCCGCGATCAAGAAATTCGCCCCGGTAATCCCGACATCGGCTTCCAGGTAACGCGGCCGCAACACGTCGCGGGCTTCGGCGACAAGATCGCTGCCTTCCGTCAGCCGTTTGGTCTTGCCGAGCTTCTCGTGATGCGTCGCGAAAAGATCGGAAACCTGTTCCTTGGTCTTGTGAATGGCGGGCCCGATGATGTGCGACGGCGGTTCGTCGGCAAGCTGGATGATGTACTCGCCCAGGTCGGTCTCGACCGGGGTGATACCGTGTTGCTCAAGAAACGGATTGAGCGCCACTTCCTCGGCGATCATCGACTTGCCTTTGGTCACCGTTCGGGCGCCCGCCGTCTGGCATAGATCGAGAATGATTTGCCGTGCGTCTTCAGGTGTCGCCGCCCAATGGACCTGGCCGCCGCTGGCGATCACGTTTTCTTCGAACGTCTCCAGGTAAAGGTCGAGGTGGTCCAGCGTGTGATCCTTGATCCGCACCGCCTCGTCGCGAAGGGCTTCGAACTCCGGCATCGCCGTAACCGCCGCGGTGCGCCGCGCCGCGAAGTTCTTGTCGACACGGTGGAGCGCGGTCTGCAAGTCCGCATCGTGTAGCGCCTTATCGACGTTCTCGTGGAACTGCGCGCTGGTCGGCTCCATCGGGCGCAGGCCTCGCCGATGGGCCGATCGTCGGTCATGCCGGCAAGGATCTCTGCGACGTGCCGCACCTTCATGGTCGAGCCATCGCGTTTGAGTTTGCCCGCGATGTTGAACAAACACCCGAGGTCGCCCGCCACAAGCGTATCGGCACCCGTTCTGACGACGTTTGCCGCTTTCTTGCCGACGATCTGCGCCGAAATATCGCCGTACTTCACCGCGAAGGTGCCCCCGAAGCCGCAACACGCTTCGCCGTCCGGGATGTCGGCGAGTTCGACACCGTCGAGCTGCGCCAGAAGCGTGCGTGGCTGATCGCGCACATTCATTTCGCGCAACGACGAACACGAATCGTGATAGGCGACAGTGCCGTCATAGCGCCCGTCCAGCCCCGTCACCTTAAGCACGTCGACCAGAAACCCCGTCAATTCCCATGTTCGATCGGCCAACGCCTGCGCTGCGGGCCCGAGGATCGGATCGTCCGCAAACAGCGCTGGATAGTGCTGCTTGATCATTCCGGCGCATGACCCCGAGGGGGCCACGACGTAGTCGAACCCTTCAAAGGCGCGCACCACATTTTCCGCGATCGCACGGGCGTCACGCCGATCGCCCGAATTGTACGCGGGCTGGCCGCAACAGGTTTGCGCGGCCGGCACCTCGACCGAGCAGCCTGCATCCCCCAACAATTTCACTGCCGCGAAGCCGACCGACGGCCGAAAAAAATCGACCAGACATGTAACGAAAAGCCCGACCCGTGGACCACTCTTCACGGCGCGGCCTCGTAGACCACTTTGTGCGCAATCAAGGCATCGATCTCCGCCGCGTCGAACCCCGCCTCGCTGAGAACTTCCCGGGTGTTGGCGCCGGCGGCAACCGGGGCCGTCGGCAGACTTGGCCTGGTAACGCTGAACCGCGGCGCGGGCGCCGGCTGCGCAATGCCGCCGATCTCGGTCATCGTGCGCCGCGCCGCAATATGCGCATCGTCGGCAACTTCGGTGCGCTCAAGAACAGGGGTCACGCAGGCATCACTCTCTGCAAATACCGCCGCCCATTCGTCCCGCGACCGCGCTCGAAACGCCTCGCCAAATCGCTTCCGCAAGATTGGCCAGCCCGCGCGGTCGTGCTGGGCGGGCAAATCCGCCGGATCGAGACCCAATCCTTCGAGCAAGAGCGCGAAGAACTTGGCCTCGATGGCGCCAACCGCGACAAAGCCGCCATCACTGGTTTCGTAGGTATCGTAGAACGGTGCGCCGCCATCCAAGACGTTTTCGCCGCGATCGCCGGGCCATTGGCCTGCCGCCGCCAACGCGTGAAACATCGTCATCAGTTGCGCGGCGCCGTCAACCATCGCGGCATCGACCACCTGACCCACGCCGGTCGCCCGCGCCGACAAGATGGCCGCCAACATGCCCACCGCCAGATACATGGCGCCACCACCATAGTCGCCAATTAGGTTGAGCGGCGGCACCGGTGCCGCGCCGGGGCGACCGATCCCACTCAATGCCCCGGCAACGGCGATGTAGTTGATGTCGTGCCCTGCCGTTGCGGCGCGTGGCCCGTCCTGGCCCCATCCTGTCACCCGGCCGAACACTAAGCGCGGATTGCGCCCCAAGCACACGTCAGGACCAAGCCCCAACCGTTCCATCACCCCCGGCCGCATGCCCTCAATCAATCCATCGGCCCCGTCCAACAACCG
>CALJDF010000078.1 GCA_938023835.1 uncultured Alphaproteobacteria bacterium | reverse complement strand
CCGCTGGTGGGAACTTGACATCACCTGGCAGGCCATCAAGGTCCTGCGTTTCCTGGGCCTGGCGACTAACGTCGATGACCGCATTCCATCTGCCGACGCCACTCCGCCAGGCTGCCCAATGCGTTCGAAGCGGTAGCACGGAATCGGGCTGGCCGGTACCCGGTCTACAGGTTCAACGAATTGCGGAACAGGTCGGCGAGTTCTTCCGGGCCGGTTTCGATGGGGGAGAGTTTCAGCAGGCGGGCCTGGACCAGAGTGCCGTCGACGAGGCGGGGGACGTCGGCTTCGGTGTAGCCGAATTCGGAGATGCCCATCGGCTGTTCCATCTCACGCATGAAGTGCAGGACTCGTCCGGCAAGAACTTCTCCGGCCTCATCGGGAGATGCTCCGGAAATGTCGGCTCCCAGAGCTGCTGCTGCCTGCAGGTGGCGTTCGGGAGCGGATGGGGCGGTGAAGCGGCAGACGGCTGGTGTGTGGACGATGACCGATGTTCCGTGAGGGACCATCGCGTGATCGGCGTCGTAGCCCGGCGCTTCCTTGATGTCGGCGCCCGCCGAAAACACCCCGTTGGCCCCGGTCACAACCAGCCCGCGCGGCGGCGGATCGGCGGCCACCTCGGCCGCCACGGCCGCTAGGTCGCCCAGCAAGGCAAGGTTCATCGCATTCACGGGCGGCCGGTCGAGCGTCAGCACCGCAGCCCCGTCGGTGCGATCAAGCCGGATCAACGTCATGGGCGTTTCCTTCTGCGGACCATCAAGACGGCCACCCTACGGGAGCGGCCCCCCAGGGTTCAATGCCGCGCCGCGCATCACGCTAGTTGCACGCAAAGCGCAATCGCCTATCATTCCTGTCGTGGCGCGCGGGCGTCACGAGATCGCGTGCAAAGAGGGCCTCCCCACCGATGCCGACCCCCCAAACCGACGCACCGGAAACGGTCTACGTCGAGACAGAAACCGTTCGCTGTGACGGCGGCGAACTGGGCCATCCCATGGTCTACCTCAACCTCACCAAAGACGGCTGGATCGACTGCCCCTATTGCGACAAACGTTTCGTCAAAGGCCCACCCTCCGCCGGCGCGGCCTAGACCCAAACACCCAACCTCCTACAGCGTCATCCTGAGGAGCGGCCCCTTGGCCGCGTCTCGAAGGGGCATGTTTGCGCGCGCCAACCATGCCTCCTCCCCCTGCCCGCGGGGGTAGGATCGAGGAGGGGGTTTGCGCCAACAAACGCAGCTTTGCCAACGACCCCCTCCGAACCTCCCCCTCGGGAAGGGGGAGAAGGCGTTTCCTGCCCATCCAAAAAAATGAACGGCTGAAGGAAGCAGCCGCGCAACAGCAAACTTGTGGATAACCGCCCCCCGCCGGGTGCCAGCGTCGGCGCGCGCGTGGCAAGATGCCGCCATGCCCACAGCCGCCAAGAAATCCAAATCCAACGCCCGCCGCCGCGTCTATTTGATCGACGGCTCGGGCTATATTTTCCGCGCCTACCACGCGCTCCCGCCCCTCACCCGCAAGCGCGACAAGCTGCCCGTGGGCGCCGTTGTTGGTTTTGCCAACATGCTGAATAAGCTATTGGAGGATCATTTCGTCTCGGGCGAGGGCACGCACATCGCCGTCGTCTTCGACAAGGGATCTGAATCCTTTCGCAACGAGATCTTCGAAGACTACAAAGCCAACCGCGACGAAACCCCCGACGATCTCGCGCCGCAATTCGCCTATATCCGCGAGGCGACACGCGCCTTCAACGTCCCCGTCGTCGAAGAAGAAGGCTTCGAGGCCGATGACATAATCGCGACCTACGTGCGCGTCGCCTGCGAACACGGCGACGAAGTGGTGATCGTGTCCTCCGACAAAGACCTCATGCAGCTCGTCGGCGGCCACATCACCATGTACGACCCGATGAAATCCCGCACCATCGGCCCCGACGAAGTGCAGGAAAAATTCGGCGTCGGCCCGGAGCGTGTGATCGACGTCCAATCCTTAGCCGGCGATTCGGTCGACAACGTCCCCGGCGTGCCCGGCATCGGCATCAAAACCGCCGCGCTCTTGATCAACGAATACGGCGACCTCGATACGCTCCTGGAACGCGCGCCCGAGATCAAACAAAACAAGCGTCGCGAAAACCTCATCGAGTTTGCCGATCAAGCGCGCCTGTCGCGCGATCTCGTGACCTTGCGCGAAGACTGCGCCGTCGATCACGCACTCGATGACTTCACCTTCAGGCCGCCCGATGTCGATGCGTTGCTCGCATTCCTCGACGATATGGAATTCACCGCCATCGCCAAGCGCGTGCGCGTCAAGTTCGGCATCGATGGCGCGGTCGCGCCCGCACCCGCCGCCACCGCCGTGCCCGATCAGGCAGCCTACACCGTCGTCACCGATGCGGCCGCCTTGCAAAAGCTCGCCGACCTCGCCACCGCACGCGGCCATCTCGCGCTTGTCACCCACACCGCCGCGGGCCGCCCCGTGCGCGATCCCCTGGTCGGCATCGGCTTGTGCGTCGATCCCGGCCACGCCGCCTGGGTACCGCTTGCCAACACCGACGACGGCCAGCGCGATTTGCTCGACGGCCCCGCCGCCGAGGGACCGGGCCTGCCGCGCGACGAGGTGCTGGCCTTCCTGAAACCGGTGCTCGAAAACGCCGCTGTCCTCAAGATCGGCCACGACATCAAGCGCGCCACCCTTACGCTGGGCCGCTACGGCATCGCGCTCGGGCCCGTCGACGACACCATGGTGCTGTCCTACGCCCTCGAGGGCGGCTTGCACGCGCATGATCTTTCCCGCATCGCGCCCGAATATCTCGACCGCCCGGTGACCGAGCTCAAATCCCTGCTCGGCACAGGCAAATCAGCCGTCACCTTTGTCGAGATCGCGCTCGACCAAGCCAGCGCGTTCGCGGGCGAAGAGGCCGACACCGCGCTGCGCCTGCACGCCAAACTGAAACCCCGCCTCGTCGAAAGCCGCGTCGTCGCGGTGTACGAAACGCTCGACCGCCCGCTCATCCCGGTGCTGGCGGATATGGAGCGCACCGGCATCATCGCCGACCCCAAAACCTTGCGCGCGATGTCGAAAGACTTCGAAGGCCGCCTCGGCAGCCTGGAGACCGAGATCCACAAACTCGCAGGGACCGAATTCAACGTGGGCTCGCCCAAACAACTGGGCGAGATCCTGTTCGACGACATGGGCCTCGAAGGCGGCAAAAAAGGTAAGGGCGGCGCCTGGGGTACCGGCGCCGACGTGCTGGAATATTTAGGCGGGCAGGGGATCGAACTGGCTGACAAGGTGTTGGATTGGCGTCAGCTCTCCAAACTCAAGAACACCTATACCGACAAACTCCCGAACGAGATCAATCCCGAAACCGGCCGCATCCACACCACCTACGACATGGCCGTGGCCAACACCGGCCGGCTGTCGTCCAACGATCCCAACCTGCAAAACATCCCGATCCGCACCGAAGAGGGCCGCAAGATCCGCCAAGCCTTCGTGCCCGCCAAGGGCCACGTGCTGCTGTCGGCCGATTACTCGCAGATCGAATTGCGCCTGCTCGCCCACATGGCCGACATCCCGCAACTCGACAAAGCCTTCAAAGAGGGCATCGACATCCACGCGATGACAGCAAGCGAGGTCTTCGAGGTCCCGGTGGAAGGCATGGACCCGTCCGTGCGCCGCCGCGCCAAGGCGATCAACTTCGGCATCATCTACGGCATCTCCGCTTTCGGCCTTGCCCGGCAACTCAAGATCCCGCAAGCCGACGCACGCGATTACATCGCGGCCTATTTCGACCGCTTCCCTGGCATCCGCGGCTACATGGACGAACAAAAAGAATTCTGCCGCGCCCACGGCTACGTCAAAACCCTGTTCGGCCGCCGCATTCACTTGCCGGCCATCGCCGACAAAAACGGCGCCCACCGCGCCTTCGCGGAACGCCAAGCCATCAACGCCCCCTTACAAGGCGCCGCCGCCGACATCATCAAACGCGCGATGATCGTTCTCCCCGGCGCACTGGCCGATGTCGGCTTGGGCGCCAAAATGCTCCTCCAAGTGCATGATGAGCTGGTCTTCGAAGTCCCCAAAGCCCAAGCCGACGACACCAAAGCCCTGGTCAAAACCACCATGGAAAACGCGGCGCTAGCAGTAAACCTCACGGTGCCGCTGGTGGTGGAGGCGGGCACGGGCCAGAACTGGGATGAGGCGCATTAGGAATGTAGCCCGGCGCAAGTGGCCGTTTGGCGTGGTTGCTTTGGCGGATCGCCGCCGCGCGGTTTAGCCATCAAACGCGCCGCTATTATGGTCACCCACACGCGCCTCGACGTCGCGTGACGTGCTGCCCGCGTAATAGCTGCCGTCACGGCATTCGAGAATGTAAACCCATCCACCCATCCCAGCGCTATGGCGGGGCTAGGTGCATTATTCGAACCCGTCATCCTGAGGAGCGCCCTTCGTCTCGTACTGCTCGCGCCTACGGCCCGATCAGCACGGCTCAGGATGCCGGGTGTGAATGGTGAAAAGTTGTGCGTGTTAGATCGTCGAAGATCAGCCAGTAGAGAAAGGCAGAACCGCTCAGGACGACGAGTGTTGAACGGTGAAAAGTCGTGCGCGTTAGATCGTCGAAGAGCAAGGGGTCGAGAATAGAAGAACCGTCATCCTGAGGAGCGCCGCGAAGCGGCGCGTCACGAAGGGCCCAGCCGCTCGCCCAGCAGCCGCCCAAACGTCACCGTGGGGCCGACGCCCATGCCGGAGACGTAGGCGTTGCCCATCACGCGGGTGTTGCCGATGAACTCGCCCGCCGCATAAAGGTTGGGGACCGCGCGCCCCTCGGTGTCCAGGGCGTGCAAGTCGGCATCGACCGCGACGCCGGCCGGGCTTGGCATGGCAAACGCGACGGACTGGATGGCGTAGTAGGGCGGGGTATCGATGGCGCGCGGCAGGCTTTCGCGGCCGAACGCGATGTCATGGCCCATCGCCACCACCTGGTTGTAATGGTCGATCGTGTTGGCCAGGCGATCGGCGGCAACGTCCATCTTTTGCGCGAGTTCCGCGATGGTGTCGCCTTGCATGGTGCTCGGATTGGCCTCTATGAGTTGCTTGAGCGCGGCCTCTTTGGTGCCCGTGATCGGCGGCGCGTTTTGTCGGATGCCTTCGTCGAACACGATGAAAAACGTGAGGTTGTCTTGCGCATTCACGGCATGTTCGCGATGCGTCGCACTGGGGTGGTCTTCACGGGTGAAGCGTTCGCCCGAGGTGTTGACCCAGATCTCCCACGGCGGGCGGTCTTGCGGCACGGTGTTGAGCGCAAACGTCACCGACAAGGGATCGTCCGGGTCCATCAACACCCCGCCCAGCATCCCCATGTAGTGATCGCCGCCGTCGACCTGCAGCCCGGCGCCTTGCACTACGCGCAACGCCTTGCCGCTCGAGATCGGAAGGCGCGCGGCGAATACCGGTTTGTCCGGCGTCAGTTCGCGAAACAACGCGGGGTCGTTGGTATAGCCGCCGCAGGTCAGCACGAAGGCATCGGCTCGCAGCGACGTGTCGTCATCCCCCGGCCCGCGCACCGTGATCGCGGTCACTGCGCCGCCGGCGTTCCGCTCGATCGCGGTCATCGCGGTCTTAAGCCGCAGGTCGATCCGCCCCGCGCGGACATGCGCGTCTAACAACGGGCGCAACGCCGCCAGGATCGATCGGCCCTTCTCGACCGGCCACTGATAGCGCCGCGCCCGATAGACGTCGTGGTTGTAGCTGATCATCGGATGGTCGGGCGGAAACGGCACGCCGATGTCCTGAAGCCAATCCACCGTGGCGGCGGCATGGTCCACCGCGAGGCGCACGATGTCCGGATCGGCGGTCTCATGGCAGATGCGCATCACGTCGGTGAAATGATCGTCGGGCGAATCGACGATGCGTTTCTCGGCCTGCAGCCGCGTCCCGGCCGCCGAGATCTGTCCCGACGAGCGCGGCAGCTTGCCGCCGACATCATCGGCCGCCTCGACCAACGTCACCTGCGCCCCGGCATCGGCTGCGCGGATCGCGCACGGCAGCCCGGCCATCCCGGCGCCGATGATCACCACATGCGTCATATAGCGTGCCCTCAGATGCCGACGATCGTATTGCCGCCGTTGGGGCTGATCGTTTGGCCCGAAATAAAGTCACTCTCCGGTCCGGCCAGGAACGCCACCACGCCCGCGATGTCGTCGGGCACCGCCAGCCGCCCGAACGGCGCGGCCTTGCCTTGGTCCTTCAGTAATGCACCGCCCACGCTGGCGCGCGTCAGTTCGCTTTCCATCAGGCTCGGCGCCACCGCGTTCACCCGAATGCCGAACGAAGCCAGCTCGCGCGCCCAGGATTTGGTCAGGCCCAGCAAGGCCGACTTGGCGGCCGTGTAATGCGAGGCCAAGGGGCTGCCGTACAAACAAAACTCCGAGGCAATGTTGATGATCTTGCCGTAGCCCTTGGCCTTCATCTCGGGCACGACCGCTTGGGTGATGAAGAACGAGCCCTTCACATGCACGTTCATCATCCGATCGAAAAAGTCCTGGTCGATGTCGGCCAGCGGCGTCGACAGCCCGCTGATCCCGGCGTGGTTCACCAAGATATCGATGCCGCCGGTCGACGAGATCACTTCGTTCAAGCTCACCAAGAACGGGTCCAGCTCGGTGATGTCGCCAGCCATCGGTTCGGCCGACCCGCCATGGGCATGGATGTCGGTGACGACGGCCGCGGCGTGGTCCTCGCGCATGTCTTGCACGATCACGTGCGCGCCTTTCGCGGCCAGCGCAAGGCAATGCGCGCTGCCCATGGCGGGGCCGCCACCGCCGGTTACCAATGCCGTCTTACCGTCAAGGGGTTTGGTCATGGTCGTACTCGTGGGTTGGGGGTGGATACAAAAGTGGCCGGGCGAACCCGGCCACTTTCGGGGTCGAAGGGACCGCGTTTACTCCGCTGCTGCCCTCGCTGCCTCCCATTTCAAAATCTTCTCGCCCAACAACCGACCGAAGCTCAGCGCCGGCATCAACGACATTCCGTTGACAAAGGCCTTGCCCGACAGCCGGCCAAAGCCCAACACCTCGCCCGCGGCGTACAGTTTGGGAATCGGCGTGCCGTCCTCCTTCACCACCTGCAAGTCGGCCGTCACGTTCAACCCGGCGGGGCTCACCACCGTGATACCGCCGGCATGGATCGCATAGAACGGCGCTTCTTCGATCTTGCGGAACATCCGAACACGGCCCAGCTCTTTGTCCTCGCCGCTATCGACGGCGGCGTTGTAGGCGGCCACCGTGGCTTCGAGGTTGGCGGCATCGACGCCCATCTGCTTGGCCAACGCGGCCAAGGTATCCGCTTTGGTGTAGTGCGGATGATTGCCGAACTTGTCGTGCAGCGCAGGGTCCAGCGGGTTGATATGCGGCGCGTTCTGGCGAATGCCTTCGTCGAACACGACGAACATGCGCTGGTCTTTTTGGGCCAACAAAGCATGTTCGCGCTCATCCACGCTGGGATGATCTTCGCGCACGAACCGCTTGCCGTCGGTGTTGACGTAAATCTCCCAGGGCTCGCGCATTTGCGGTGCAAACTGCATCCCCAGCGCGGTCGAATAGGGATCCTTCGGGTCATCCAACACACCGGCAAAGGTGCACAAGAACGTATCCGCGCCGTCCACCTTGGCGCCGATCTCGCGGGCCGCAACCAGCCCATCGCCGCGCGAATAGTCATTGGTGTAGGCGCGCAACGGAATGTCCGGCGTCATCTCTTTCCACAAATCGACGTTGTGGGCATAGCCGCCGGTCGTCACCACGATGTTTTTGCCGTGCAGCGTTTCGGCCTTGCCGCCGTTATCGACGGTGATGCCCACCGCGGCCCCATCGGCATCGGTGACGATGCCGGTCATCCGAGTCTTCAGCCGCAGGTCGATTTTGCCGTCGGCAACCAGTTTGTCGTGCACCGGTTTCAGCACATCGTGGATCGCGACGGCCATGTTCTCGGCCCAGTAGTACCGCCGGGTCAGGTAGGGCTCATGCGCGCCGCCCGACACCGGCATGTGGTTGATCGGTTCGTACCCGAGTTCTTCCAACCAATCGTAAGTCGCGCCCGCATTGGCGGTGGCGAGTTTGCCCAGCGTGGGGTCGATCGTACCTTCGGCAATACGTTGGGCGTCGTCGTAATGCGCTTGCGCGGTGTCGACGATGCCGAGCCGCTTCTGGCGTTTGGTCCCGGCAGCGCTGATCTGGCCGGACGACAAATGCAGCGTGCCGCCGATCTTCTCATCCGCATCGACCTGCAGCACCCGCGCGCCGCGCTCGGCGGCGCGAATGGCGGCCGGCAGCCCGGCGCTCCCGGCGCCGACAACAATAACGTCCCACATGTCGCTCATGGTCTTCCTCCCGTTCGGCGGCCCTCGGGGCGCGCGCTCTTGATGGCGTTACTCTGCGGCTTGTGCCGCGCGATCTTCCCAATTCAGCAGGCGTTGCCCCAACAAACGGCCAAAGGTCAGTGCCGGTGTCGCCATCATCCCGCCGCAGAACGAATCACCCATGGTCTGCCCGGACCCGAGCAACTCGCCGGCCGCATAAAGATTGGCGATCGGTTTGTTGTCTTTGTCGATGACCCGCAAGTCGGCGTCGACCGCCAGACCCACGGTGCTCGAGATCGACGTGCCCTGGACTCGGATGGCATAGAACGGTCCCTGTTTGATGGGCAGCGGCCGATGCTGACGGCCCATCGGATCCGGGGCGCCGGTCGCGATCGCCGCGTTGTATGCCGCGACCGTGGCCGCAAGCCCGCCCGCGTCGATCCCCGCGGCTTGCGCCAGAGCGTCCAAGGTGTCGGCCTTAGCGAACATTGGATGCGTATCGAAAAACGCCATTTCGGCCGTCTTGTCCACGCCATCGAACTGCGGCGGCGACGCCTGAGCGATCGCATTGTCGTAGATCACCCAACGACGCAATTCCGGTTGTTTCAGCAAGGCGTGCTCGCGCACATCGACGCTCCGGACATCTTCTTGAACGTAGCGTTCACCCCGCACGTTGACGTGGATTTCCCATGGCTCGCGCATCTCGGGATGGTGAATGGGCCGCACCGTCATCCCTGCGGGGATGGTGTCGCTGTCCAAGACGGCGCCGTAGCCGCACAAATAGTATGCGTGCCCGCGCAAGACCCCGCCGACCGATTGGCCGAGCCGAATGCCGGCACCTTGGGCGTACGGATAGGCGCCGTTGAAATATTGTGGGAACCCGTTCAGTTCTCGGAACATCTCCCCATTGGACGAATAGCCGCCGCATGCCAGCACGACGTTTGTTCCGTGGATGGTTTCGTTGCTGTCGGGCCCGGCAGTTTCTACGCCGACAACCGCACCGTCTTCGTCTTTCACCAAGGCAGTGACTTCGGTCGAGAGCTTCACAGAAATCCGACCCGCGTCGACCTGGGCTTGGAAGGGACCGCGCAGCGTGTTGAGAATGCTCATGCCGCCGTCGATCCCCCAGTAGTAGCGCCGCTCGCTGTAGGGTTCGTGTGCCTTGCCCAAAACGGGGTGCTCGCTCAGCGGTTCAAAGCCGTTGTCTTGCAACCAGTTGAAGGTTTCAGCCGCGTGGCCGACCGCGAGGCGGACCAGCACCGGGTCCGCGGTGTTCTTGCTGATCCGCATGATGTCGTCGTAATGCGCATCGGTGGTGTCGCTGACCCCCTTGCGGGCCTGGAGGTTCGTGCCGGCGGCGCTGAGTTGGCCGGTCGACAAATGCAAGGTGCCGCCGACATCGGGTGCTGCATCGATCACCAAGACCCGCGCGCCACGCTCGGCGGCAAAGGTGGCGGCCGGCATGCCAGCGGTGCCGCCACCGACAACGATCACATCCCATACTTGGGCCATCGTCTTCCTCCCCGAATGATCTTGTTTTGCTGGCATAATAGACCAGATTTGGGGGTGGTGGTCACGCCATCCACCGGGCGGTCCGAGAGCGCCGCCTCGGCATCCATTACCGCGATGACGCGGTTCAGCGTCTGTTTGAAGGTCGGCGCAACGCCTAGGCCGAACCGGGCAACGAGGTCGGTATGCGCGCGCATCAACGTTTCTGCGCGTCGGGCTTGGTCGAACCCAGGTTCAGCCAACGGTTCCGGTGGCGACATCGTGCGAATGGCCTCCCCAGGCCTCGTGAGAAAAAGGCGAACGACTTCGGCCCATTTGCGGGCGCTTTCAGGTCTGAGGGCCTTCGGGCCCCTACATTCTCTTCAAGAATGGCGACCGCTGGTTCTAGCGGTCGATTTTCACCACGACGCGGCGATTGGCTTCCCGGTTTTCCGGAATGGGCTCGCCGGTCTGTTTGTCGTAAAGCGGTGCCGTGCGTGGCGACACCGTGTCTGCAAGGCCAACGGCTCTCAGTCGGTCGGCCTTAACCCCACGCGAAAGAAAATAGCGCACAACCGATGCGGCGCGGGCTGCCGAAAGCTCCCAGTTCGATGGAAACTTAGCGGAGTTGATCGGTATGTCGTCGGTGTGGCCTTCGACGATGACGCCGTAATCGGTGTTGCCGAAGAGGCTCAAGTTCTGCGCGATACGATCCAACTGGGCGAATGCGGACGGTAAGATGTCTGCCGATCCAGGGGCGAACATCTCCCCGCTCTGGAATTGGAAAGTGCGGCCAACCGTGGTCGTGTCGATTTGCGCTTGTTCGCCTTTGCTCTGCGTCACCGGCGACTGGATGTCCTTGCGCGACAACGTCTCGACCATGCCTCGCGTCACTTGCTCGAACTTTTCGGAGTTGGGTTCGGAGACCGAAAACATGATGACGAAGAACGCCATCAACAGCGTGATCGCGTCAGCGTAGGTAACGAGCCAGTCGTCTTCGCTGGCGTCGTTTTGCTTGATTGCCGGGGCGTTCGCCACTGTCTAGCGTCCTCAGGCGGCTTTACGTTGCTGGGCTCGTTTTTGCCCGCCACCCGAAGCGCCACCCTTCTTATCGATCGAGTAGTGAATCTCCGGATCAAGATAACTGTTCATCCGATCCTGGATGTAACGCGGGCTGCGGTGCTCGGCCAACATGGCGAACCCTTCGGTCACCAAGAAGTTGCGGAACCGGAGAATGCCTGCCTTCTGCTCCACTTTACTGGCGGCAGGAGAGAAAATGAGCCGCTGCATAATCACGCCATAAAGTGTGGTGACCAGAGCGAGCGCCAAACCCGGACCCAGACCTTCGGGGTCGGAAACGAGCTTTTGCAGAATGATGATCAGACCGATCAGGGTCCCGATCATGCCGAACGCCGGCGATACCGAGGCCAGCGTTTTCAGGATGCTTGCGCTGACCATCTTACGTTGCATGGTGCCGTCTGCCGCGGCGGACAGCATGCCGCGAACCTCGTCGCTGGTATAACCGGTAATGACCAGCTCAACGCCGTAGTTGAGGAAATGATCTTGCTGCTTGGCCGATTTGATCTCACGCTCCAGCGCCACGATGCCGTGCTTCTTCACCAGGTAACCCCAGCGAATAATCTTGCCGGTCTCTACGGTCAGCATGGCGCGATTGATTTTCTCTTTAACGAGAAGCTGTCCTATCTCTTTCAGCGAAAGGATGACGTAACGTGCTTGAAAGCCGATGAAGCCGGCCGCCAGCGTACCGCCAATCACGATCATGATGCTGGGCACGCTAACAAACGCGAGCGGGTCTCCGCCGGAGAGGAAGACCGCACCGGCCACCAGTCCCAGTCCAAACAGCAAGCCGATAATTGTTGGTATCGACATCTAGCAGACCCCCGATCGTCCTAGTCGTCAACGCCGTTAAAGGATCGTAAGACTATAGCGCAACAAACCCTTGCGCCGGAACGCTTTTGTGTCGGGGGCCAGATGGAAAACGGTGGAATCCGGGGGTTTGGGTTCGGTTCCACCGGTCGCAATGGTTAACGCCCTTGGCTAGTAGCGGTAATGCTCCGGCTTGAACGGGCCTTCTTTGTCGAGGCTGAGGTATTCGGCTTGCTTGTCGTTGAGGACCGAAAGGCGGGCGCCGAGCTTCTTCAAGTGCAGTGCAGCGACCTTCTCATCCAGTTCTTTGGACAGCACGTAGACCTTCTTTTCGTAATTGCCGGTGTTGTTCCACAACTCTTTCTGCGCCAGCACCTGGTTGGTGAACGAGGCACTCATCACGAAGCTGGGGTGACCCATGGCGTTGCCGAGGTTCACGAGCCGGCCCTTAGACAGAATGATCAGTTTCTTGCCGTCCGGGAACTCGACCTCGTCAACATGCGGCTTGATCTCATCCCATTTGAAGTTCTTAAGCGCGGCGATCTGAATTTCAGAGTCAAAGTGACCGATGTTGCAGACGATCGCGTGGTCCTTCATCTCCCGCATGTGGTCGAGGGTGATGACATCAAGATTACCCGTTGCGGTCACGAAGATGTCGCCTTGCGGGGCAGCATCTTCCATGGTCACGACCTCATAGCCTTCCATCGCGGCCTGAAGCGCGCAGATCGGATCGATCTCGGTCACGAGGACACGGCAACCGGCACTGCGCAGGGACTGCGCCGATCCCTTGCCAGTGTCGCCATACCCTGCGACGACGGCGACCTTGCCGGCCATCATCACATCGGTGCCGCGACGAATACCGTCAACAAGGCTTTCGCGACAACCGTAGAGGTTGTCGAATTTTGACTTGGTGACGGAGTCGTTGACGTTGATGGCGGGAAACAAAAGCGTTCCCTTTTTTTCCATCTCGTAGAGGCGGTGCACGCCGGTGGTGGTTTCTTCTGTAACGCCCCGGATCGCATCGCCAAGTGCGGTATACCAGCCCGGCTTCTCGGCCATCCGCTTCCTGATCGACGCGAAGAGAACTTCTTCCTCTTCGTTGCCCGGGTTATCCAGCACCGATGCATCTTTCTCGGCTTCCCGACCGAGGTGCACCAGGATAGTGGCGTCACCGCCATCATCGAGGATCATGTTGGGCATGCCACCGTCGCCCCACTCGAAGATCTTGTTGACGTATTCCCAATATTCTTCGAGCGTCTCCCCCTTCACGGCAAAGACGGGGATCCCTTTCGCGGCGATTGCCGCCGCCGCATGGTCCTGGGTCGAATAGATGTTGCACGAGGACCAGCGCACGTTCGCGCCCAACTCAACCAGCGTTTCAATCAGCACGCCGGTTTGCACGGTCATGTGAATGCTTCCGGCGATACGCGCACCCTTAAGGGGTTTCTTCGCGCCGTATTCCTCGCGAAGCGCCATCAAACCGGGCATTTCAATTTCGGCGATGTCCAATTCTTTGCGCCCAAAATCTGCGAGCGAGATGTCTTTGACGATGTAGTCGGTGAATTCGGTCATGTCGGCTCCGGCGCAAAGGCCCCGCATCCCGCAGTTTCCGGGGCACGCGGCGGTTCTTCAAAGAAATGATGGCGCTGCATAGCAGCATTTCCGGAAGAAATAAAGATATCTTTATATCGTAATCTTCACTTAGCCTCGTCGAACCGTGCGGCGACGAGAGCAGCCAGGGTATCCAACGCGTCTTGGGCATCGGTGCCGCGGGCGGCGACCGAAATCGAGGAACCCTGGCTCGCGACCAAGAGCAACAGCCCCATGATGGAGCGGGCCGGGACGGTGTGGCCATCTTTGGACACGGTGATTTCCGCAGCGAAGGGCCCCGCCGTTTTGACAAAACGCGCGGCCGCCCGCGCGTGGAGACCGCGTTCGTTGGTGATCAGAAGGTCTTTGACGATCCAGTCGACGGTGTTAGTCATTGGTGACTGGGGCGGAAGCGCGGCGAATATGAGTCCGGCCGGTTTCTTCCACTGCCGCTGCGATGGCCTTAATGTCGGTATTGTCGCGGCAGGTCAAAAGCTTCAGGAGCATCGGCAGATTAAGGCCCGCGATCACCTCGATATTGGGGCCACTCATTTCCGCAATGGCCAGATTGCATGGAGTGCCGCCCATCATGTCGGCAACAATAATCACGCCCCCGCCGCTATCGACATCGACAACAGCTTGATGAATGTGCTTTCCGCATTCACCGACTTCGCTGTTCCAATCGAGGCAAACGGCGCACACCTCACTCTGGACCCCCACGACATGTTCGGCGGCGGCCAGAAACTCTTGTCCGAGCGCACCCTGCGAAACGATGACAACCCCGATCATTGCGTCAGCCGCCAGTGGTGTCGACGTCGCGATGACGCCGGGTGACGGGGAGTCCTGCACCTTCAAGGACGTTGGCAAGACGCTCGGCAACGAAGACGGATCGGTGTTGCCCGCCCGTACAGCCGATGGCAATCGTCAGGTAGGTCTTTCCTTCCGCCGCGTAGCGCGGCAGCAAGTCGACCAGAAGGCTGTCAAAGCGACCCATGATGTCGTCGAGCGCGGGGTCTTCCTCGATGTAGCGTGCCACGTCGCGATCCATACCGGACAAAGGTCTGAGTTCAGGGACGTAATGCGGATTACGCAGGAAACGCACGTCGAAGACAAGGTCTGCCTCGCGCGGTAGTCCTTTTCGGTACGAGAACGACATGACCGTTGCCGTAAGAACCGGCCCTTCGTCGATGGCGTAGTGCCCGGCCAGCAAGCGACGGACATCCGCGCCGGTCATGGTGGATGTATCGATGACGAGATCTGCGTGGTCGCGGAGCGCACCGATGATGTCCCGTTCCATGCGAATGCCGTCTCGCACCGGGCGGTCCTCCGCCAAAGGGTGCCGCCGGCGGGTTTCGGTGTAGCGCTGCGACAAGACCTCGTCGTCACAGTCCATGAACAGCAGAGAAACCTGCATGTCTTTGCGCGCGGAAAGCGGCGCAAGTCGTTCCATGAAGTGTTCGACATCGAAGTCTCGGGTTCGAATGTCGATTCCGGCCGCGATCGCGCCGTGGCGGGTAAGGACCGTCGATTCCGGCGTTAGGAACGTCAGCAAGAGGTTCAAGGGAATGTTGTCCATCGCCTCGTAGCCGAGATCTTCAAGGACCTTGAGTGCAGTCGACCGACCGGCACCGGAAACGCCGGTAACTAAAAGAACCTTCAGCTTCGGGCCTGTCTCTGGGTTAGGCATCGTTTAGGGCGGGGGCTTGTCGCCCCGCGGCATTCCAGGATTTCAACGCCATGCGCACCTTGGCCGGCGCGGACGCTTCGAGAGCGGCCAGTGCAACAAGGTAGATGTCGATCCCATCGAGTCGGCAGGTTGTGCGATGCGGCAACCGTGCGACATCGGCACTGGGACCAAGGTCCGCCACCAAGGTAACGCGCGCACGAGGTGAAACTTGCGAATCGTCCAAGTCAAAGATGCCAAGCCCTCGGACTTCAATCTTGCGAGAGAGTTGAGCGGGCGCCGAGGCAATCAGCTCGCCACGAACCGCGGTCAGCTGTACTTGATCATCGGCGACAAGCTTGGCGCCTGAATCGATGAGACGGAGTGCGAGGTCGGATTTACCAGCGGCGGACGGCCCGCGCAGCAAGACCGCAGTACCGTCGATATCGACACAGGTGGCATGGATAACGATCATCGCGCGGCGAGCGTGCGCCCCGCACTAAGAGGTGTCAACGGTGATATGGAGGACCGGCAGCTCGATTGTGACCCGTGCACCGACCACCTTTCCGTCTTCGGTGAGCCGGTTGTCGGCGCCAATTCTTCCACGATGCGCCTCGATGATTTGGCGCGAAATGCTAAGCCCAAGACCTGAGTGGGTGCCGAACGCTTCGCCGTCAGGCCGGCGGGTGTAAAAGCGTTCGAAAACGCGGTCTTTGTGTTCGTCGGCAAAGCCCGGTCCCTCGTCTTCGCAGACGATGCGCAAGACTGAGTCCGAACGCGATAGCGACAGCGCGATCCTTGACCCGGTTGCGCTGAAGGAGCGGGCGTTATCGATAATATTGCGCATCACCTGGCCCAGACGATCTTCGATCCCCAGCGCCAGAAACGGACCGGCACCGGTCACTACGAGGTCAACTGACGTCTCGCCCCGTTTGCTCGTAGTCTTGTTCACCTCGACGATAGCTTCGAGCAGTTGTTTGATGTCGACCGCTTCCATCTTGGTGCGAGACAATTCCGCATCCAGCCGCGACGCGTCGGCAATATCGCTGAGCAAGCGATCAACCCGCCCGACATCGTCGCTGATGATGTCGAGGAGCTGTTGTCGCTGTGCATCATCACGGGCGAGGTCGAGTGCTTCGACGGCACTACGCAAACTGGTGAGCGGGTTCTTGATTTCATGCGCCACATCCGCGGCGAAGCTCTCGATCGCGTCAAACCGTTTGTAGAGCGCCGACGTCATATCGCGGAGCGCACCCGATAGCCCACCGATTTCGTCGGCGCGGTCGGAAAAGTCGGGTATTTCGATATCGCGTCCCGGCATGCCCCGAACACGGTCGGCGGCTGCGGCAAGCAATGTGACGGGGCGGGCAATCGTTCGCGCGAGGTAGAAGGACAGGGTCACTGTAATGGCGAACGCCACACCCGAAATCTGGAGGATCGCGAGGCGAAAATCGCGCACGCTGGCGTCGATATCGGCGGTGTCGGCGGTAAGCATCAGGGCACCGAGGACTCTTTTGAACGCCTGAACGGGGATCGCTACCGAAAGCACGACTTCGTTGTTCTGCACCCGCTGCGCGGCACCGACGTCACCGGATAGAGCGCCCAAAACTTCTTGGTAATCGGTGGCGGTTTGGGTGCTTCGCTCAACATAGGCCGGCAAGCGCGGGCCACCTGTTGCCTTGCGCCATACATCGGCAGCACGTTCGTAGGCTCTCTCAAGCGGCGAGAGGGCTTCAACCGGCGGCAAGGGTGCGAACTGTACCTCGCGCCCGGCACCGAGAAGACTTCGGCTGTCGGCGATCAACGCATTGGTTTGATCGAAAACGCGCGCGCGCTCCTGAGTTGGTTCGATGAGGCGGCGCAGCAGTTGTCGAGTCGCAATCGGGTCGAGCGTGGGCGCTTCGGGATTGGCGTCTAGCGCGGCTTCTCCCAACGCACCGGCAATGATCTCGCCTTCTGTTTGCAAGGCTGCGATCTTGGCGTCAATTAGGCCGTCGCGAAACTCATCGAGATAAAGAAGACCGCCGCCCAGCAGGAAGAGCGCGAGCACATTCAGCGCCAGGATCTTTGTCGTGATCGATCCCAGCCGCCGCCGGGTCCGCGTTTCGAAGGGTAACTGAGCGGCGCTCGAGTCTTGGTCGTCCGCCGAGGTTTCGTGGTCGTCGGAACGCGCGCGCGATCTCCATCGATCGGCGGACACGATCTCTATTTCTCGCGGAACCGGTAGCCCAGCCCATACAACGTTTCGATCGAGTCGAAGTCGTCATCCACGTCGCGAAATTTCTTGCGCAGGCGTTTGATGTGACTGTCGATGGTGCGGTCGTCGACGTAGATTTGATCGTCATAGGCCGCATCCATGAGCTGATCGCGGCTTTTCACGTGGCCCGGTCGGTTGGCCAAGGCTTGAAGAATGAGAAACTCGGTGACCGTCAGCCGCACTTCCTGGTCGCGCCAAGTACAAGCGTGGCGGGCGGGGTCCATGACAAGCGGTCCACGGGTGATGAGGTCGTCAGCGGCCGGGTCGTCGGCGTTTTTGGTCGGTCCGGTGTCGGCGCGGCGAAGCACGGCGCGAATCCGCTCCAGTAGGAGACGCTGCGAGAACGGTTTCCGAATGTAATCGTCGGCGCCCATTTTCAGTCCCAGGACCTCGTCGATTTCGTCGTCTTTGGAGGTCAAGAAAATGGCGGGCGTCGCGTTGGATTTGCGCAAACGGCTCAGGAGTTCATGCCCGTCCATCCGCGGCATTTTGATGTCGAGGATGACGAGGTCTGCCGGTTTCCGATTGAGCCCGGCGAGTGCCTCTTCGCCGTCGGCGTAGGTGTCCACGGCGAAGCCCTCTGCTTCGAGGGCAATCGAAACCGATGTAAGGATGTGTCGATCATCGTCGACTAGTGCAATTGTTGCGGCCACGCTGGTCCCCGAACCCTGGATATAGCGGTTCTGTATGTGACCGAATCTAGGCATTAGTGGGGCGAAATACCATGAGCCCGTCTAAAGACGAACGAAATCTTGGCGTGACATCGCCGAGAACCGCCACACTAATGCCGCGGACACGAAGACGCCGCCGGCCAAAAGCCCTCCCATCAGCCCAGGGGCACCGAAACCTGCGGTAAACGCGAGGATTGCACCGATCGGCAACATGAGAATCCAACCGCCCACAAACTGAACGGCGGTCGGCATCCAGACGTCACCGATGCCACGGAGCGACGCCATCAAGACGGTCTGGGCGCCGTGAAAGACCAGCAATAGGCCGGCGACCTGAAAGACCGGCGCGGCCAAGGCCACAATGTGGTCTTCACCGACGTAGAGGCGGGCCATCGATTCGGGGGCGAAGATAAAAACCAAGCCGATAATGGCGAGGACGAGACTGGCGAGACCGGTGCCCGACCATGCCGATATGATCACGGTCCGACGATCGCCACGGCCCACGGCTTGGGCGACGCGTACGGCCGTTCCGGCGCCGATCCCGATGGCGATCATGAAGACGAGGCTGACCAAAGAGTTCGCGGTCTGAAAGGCGGCGAGCGGCGCTTTGCCGAGGAGGCCGGCAAGGATCGTCATCGCGGCAAACGCGAGCGCCTCGAATCCCGTCGCCAGCCCCATCGGGTAGCCAAGTCGGCGCAGCGTTTTCCCTTGTTGCCAGAGACGTCGTAATGGGCCGATCAAGGCGAACGCGCGAAATCTCGGATGCGTCAAGATATAGGTGAGCAAGATCACCATCATGACGCCGCGCACGATTGTTGTGCCAAGTTGCGCGCCTTCCGCACCCATCGCCGGCGCGCCCCAATGACCGAAGACGAAAATCCAGTTCACCCCGATATTGGCGATCACGCCCGCCGTCGTGATAACCATTGCGGGAATCGTTCGGCCCAATCCCTCCAGCAAGTTCACCGCACCGACCCACACCAAATAGAACGGTAAAGAGACGGCGAAGATCATCATTACCCGGCCGCCACCTTGGGCAAGTTCGGGCGATTGGCCCAGCAGCCCGAGCATGGGTTCGCCCAGAACCGCGAACGGGATCAGAACCGCGGAGAGCAACAGACCATGAAGCGTAATCACGCGCCAAAGCACGCCGATCTGGCGTGCGTCGCCTGCGCCGTAGGCCTGGGCGGTGAGGACCGGCGCCCCGCGCAGCAGACCGATGCCGAGCATCATGAGAAAGAGCTGTGGCCCGCTTGCAATACTGAAATAGGCCAGCTCGTCGGCGCTTGCGCGCCCCGACATGACGGTATCGACGACGACAAGGCCGACAAACCCGGCGCGCGATACAACCACGGGCGAACCGATCCGAATGGTTTGCCAGAGGTGTTGTGCGATGCTGGAGGTGGGTTCGGTCACGGGTGTCCTGGGTTTCCGGCTCATGGGCGGCGCCCTTGAGCGCGGTATTGCCAATCATTACGGTTCAGCGGTTCAGGAGGCAACGCAGTGGCCGACGAAAACGGTGCCATTCAGCTCGTACGGCGAACGGTGCGCGGCGCCCTTACCGCTTCGCTCGGGACCTTGGTGCAAGGCGCCATCGCGGGTCGCGGCGCTCCCTATGTGTCGCTGGTGCAGGTGGCGACCCGCCTTGATGGCGCGCCGCTCCTTCTTCTCTCGACACTGGCGGTACATACCCAGAATGTACTGGCCGACGATCGCGCGAGCCTGCTGGTCGACACGACCAAGGGCCTGGCCCGTCCGCTGACCGGCCCCCGGGTCACGCTCCAAGGAACCTTGGTCAAGACTGAGGACGCCGCGGCACGGCGGCGGTACCTCGCGCGCCATCCAGAAGCGATCGAGTATGCCAGTTTCGCCGATTTCGCGTTCTTTGTGCTGGAGCCCGTAAAGGTCCATTTAGTCGCCGGGTTCGGCGCAATTCATTGGCTTTCTTGGGCCGATATCGCGACACCAGCGGATCCCCATGGCGATCTAGCCGATGCAGAAGAGGCCATTCTCGATCATCTAAACGAGGCCCATCCGGCCCTCGTGGAAGCGCTCGCTTGTCAGGCCGGCGGTTCGCAGGGGCCATGGCGCGCAACGGGGTGCGATCCCGAGGGGTGCGATTTGCGTTCGGAGACTGATACCCGCCGAGTCGAATTCGGACGTGTGGCGTCCTCGCGAGAAGAGGTTCGCGCGGCGATGATTCAATTGGCCCAGACAGTCGCACTCGACTGATTTATCCCCAACTATTGCTTCGGCGGCGCGCCTAAGCTGTTGCGCGGGATTCGGCGGCTATCTAGGTTTGACCACCGCATTGGTGAAGGCGCAGGAGGTCTGGGTGCGCAGCCTTGACGACATCGGAATTCACAACACCGGATCGGTTAAATGGAACCTGGCCGCACCCCGGCTTTATGAAGAAGCCATTCGCCGTGGCGAAGGCAAGCTCGCGGACGGCGGCGCCCTGGTCGTCTTGACGGGGGTTCACACCGGACGTTCGGCCAAGGACAAGTTCATCGTTCGTGAGTCCGACAACGAGGCGAACATTTGGTGGGGTACGGTCAACCAAGATATCGATGTCGCCCACTACACCGCTCTGCGTCATCGCATGATGGCGTATCTCCAAGGCCGCGATCTTTTCGTTCAAGATTGTTGGGCCGGCGCCGATTCGCAGTATCGCCTCGGCGTCCGCGTGGTGACCGAAACCGCGTGGCATAATCTGTTCGCACAAAACATGTTTATTGCGCCAACCGCCGCCGAATTGGCGTCGTTCGCGCCCGAATTCACCATCATTCAAGCGCCGGGATTCGAAGCCGATCCCGCCATCTACGGAACCCGGAGCGGCACTTTCATCGTGGTCAATTTCGCCGACAAAACGGTGTTGATCGGCGGCACGTCGTATGCCGGCGAAATCAAGAAATCGGTCTTCTCGATTTTGAACTACTTGCTGCCGGAACAACGTGTGCTGCCGATGCATTGTTCGGTCAATGTCGGCGCGCAAGGTGACTCAGCCGTCTTTTTTGGACTCTCCGGCACAGGAAAGACAACGTTGTCTGCCGACCCCAATCGTCGTCTCGTCGGCGACGATGAGCACGGTTGGAGCGATGATGGATTGTTCAATTTCGAGGGCGGGTGTTACGCCAAGGTCATTCGGCTTAGCGCTGAAGCCGAACCCGAGATTCACGCGACGACCAGTCGGTTCGGGACGGTCCTCGAGAATGTCGTCTTCGATGAGGCGGCGCGCACGCTCGACCTGAATAGCGCGCAGCATACCGAGAACACGCGCGCGTCGTATCCGATTGAGTTTATCCCCAACACGATCGACACCGGGACCGCCAGCCAACCGCGCAACGTCATCATGTTGACGGCCGATGCGTTCGGTGTGCTGCCACCGATCTCCCGGCTGACGCCTGAGCAAGCGATGTACCATTTCTTGTCGGGCTACACCGCCAAAGTGGCGGGGACCGAGAAGGGCCTTGGCAATGAACCCGAGGCAACGTTCTCGACCTGTTTCGGGGCGCCGTTCATGCCGCGGCACCCTTCGGTTTACGCAAGTCTCCTGGGCGAGAAAATCGCGACGCAAAATGTGCGGTGCTGGTTGGTCAATACCGGCTGGACCGGTGGCGCCTACGGTGTCGGCGAACGGATGTCGATCAAATACACGCGCGCTCTCCTCAACGCCGCGCTTCACGGTGGTTTGGATTCGGTGACGTTCGATATTGATCCGCACTTCGGTTTGAGCGTGCCGCAGGCCTGTCAGGGCGTGCCGACCGAGGTGCTGAACCCCTACAACACGTGGTCCGACAAGAGTGCGTACGAAAAAACGGCCGCAAATCTGGTGGGTCGTTTTGAACAGAACTTTGTTCAGTTTGAGCAGTATGTCGAGGATGACGTCCGCGCCGCCGCGCCGCGCGCCGCGGCCTAACCTCGGTACCCGAACTCCAGCCGGGCTTAACCGAACGGCGTCGCGCCGCCGCTGAACGAGGGGAGTTGCGCCATGCACGTCCGCCTCGCCGACCTTGCCGCCACCGAAACATTTGCCGCGTATCTTGGCCGGCATTTGCGCAAAGGCGATCTGGTCGCATTACACGGTGATCTTGGCGTTGGAAAGACGGCCCTAGCGCGGCAGATCATTCGCAAGCTGGGCGATCGACCCGATGAAGAGGTGGCCAGTCCCACCTTCAATCTGGTTCTGGTCTACGCCTTTCCGCAGATAACGATTTGGCACTTCGATCTCTATCGAATTGGCGCCCCCGAGGAAATCTGGGAGCTTGGCTTGGAGGACGCGCTTGCTGAAGGGATCGCTCTGGTCGAGTGGTCCGAGCGCATGGGGTCGTTGCTGCCGGTGGATCGAATCGACATCGCGCTGAAATACGATGGCACCGGACGGATTGCCGAAGTTTGTGGACTGGGGGCTTGTGCCGACCGGGTCGCAACGTGGCGGTGGCCGGCATGAATGCCCGTCGCCAGGCGGCTGCAACCTTTGTCGAAGCGGCGGGATGGGCCGGGCCGAGGATTGAACCGCTGAGCGGCGATGCTTCTTTTCGGCGCTATTTTCGAGTTTTCGCCGAGGGACGTCAAGGCATCTTGATGGACGCGCCGCCCGATCGAGAGGACGTTGCGCCCTTCCTCCATGTTGGTGCGGCGCTGCGCGGGTTTGGCTATTCGGCGCCCGAGGTGTTTGCGGCCGACCCCGCCCAAGGGTTTCTTTTGCTCGAAGATCTCGGCGACGACCTCTTCAACGTGGCTCTGAAAACCGGTGTAACCGAGACTCCCTTGTACGATGCGGCAATCGATGTACTGCGCGATCTTCACGGGCATGCCGTACCGGACGGGGTGCCACCGTTCGATGCAGCCCGCGCCTTACGGGAGGTGTTGGTGTTCGTCGAATGGACGCTGCCGGCGCTGTTAGGCGAAACGCTGTCGGTGCAGGCAACGAAGACCTTTGCGGACTTTTGGCAGGCGGCATTACGACCATTGTTCGATGAGCCGCCGGTCCTTTGCTTGTTCGACTATCACGCGGAAAATCTGATCTGGTTGCCGAAACGTGCTGGATTGCAGCGTGTCGGATTGCTGGATTTCCAAGACGCGGTGGCGGGACCGGCGGCTTATGACGTGGTGTCTTTACTTGAGGATGCACGGCGCGATGTGTCTGCCGCGGTCGTCGACCATGTGGTGGCGCGTTACTTGGAGGGCGAATCGTCCGACCGACAGATCGCATTTCGGAACACCTATGCGCTGGCGGGAGCGCAGCGCAATACGCGGATTCTCGGGGTCTTTGGGCGTTTGTTTTTGCGGGACGACAAAGAAGGTTATCTCGCGCTGATGCCGCGCGTGTGGCGCCATCTGGAAACCGACTTGCGGTCGCCGCTACTGAAAGACGTACGCGATTGGTTTGATGCCCATGTGCCGGAAGAAAAGCGGCGCGCCGCCCCTGATCGCCAAACGTTCGTGGCCCCATGAGTTGTTCGGAGCGCGGCGCCATGGTCCTCGCCGCCGGCCTTGGCCGGCGCATGGGAGACATTGGGACGCGTACGCCTAAGCCGCTGGTGCGTGTCGGCGGCAAGACCTTGCTCGATCATGTTTTGGATGAGCTCGCGGCCGGCGGCATCTCCCAGGCGGTGATTAACGTGCACCACCTCGCCGCCATGCTGCGAGACCACCTCCATGCCCGCGAGGCACCGCCGCAAGTGACGATTTCGGATGAAACGGCGCTCTTGATGGATACCGGCGGCGGTGTCGCCAAGGCGTTGCCGTTGATCGGTGGCGACGACTTCGTTGTTGCGGCCGGCGACTGCATTCGCCGTGGCAATGCACTGGCGGCACTGTCTGGGGCATGGGATGCCGCGCGCATGGACATCCTGATGTTGGTCCACCCGCGTGAGACGGCCGTCGGTTTTGATGGCAGAGGCGACTTCTTTCTCGATCACGACGATCGGCCGGTGCGCCGAGGCGACGCAGATCAAGCGCCATTTGTCTATGCAGGGTTGTTTCTGTGTCATCGTCGCGTTTACGCGAACGTTCCCACCGGGCCCTTCTCCAACAATCTTGTTTGGGACCGCGCCATTGAAGCGGGTAGGCTTTTTGCGGTGGTCCATGAGGGCGATTGGTTTCACGTCGGCACGCCGGAGGCGATTGCGCTCGCCGACGACGCAATTGGGGACTGAGTGGCACGCGACGTTCAGGGAGACTTATTCGGTGAGGCTGCAGGCGCGCCGTCAGTATCAGCGCGCGTATCGACCATTCCGGCGGGCGTGCCATTTGTCGATTCTCTTGCTGCCGGTCTGATCGCTCGGTACGGCGAGACCCCGGGCCTCAGCCGGGTACGGGTGCTGGTACCGACGCGGCGCGCCGTTCGCGCGCTGCACGATGCATTCCTACGCCAAAGCGGCGGGCGGCCCATGCTCTTGCCGCACATCCGCCCGATTGGCGATGTCGACGTCGAAGAACTGGCGCTCGATTCGCTGATTGCCGAGGCGCTTGGTGGCGAGGTCGGCGGCGTGACGGCGATCCCGCCCGCCGTGCCTGGCGTCCTGCGCCAGTTGCTGCTCACACGGATCATCATGTCGTGGAGCCACCGCTACGGTGCGGCACCCCGTGAGCCCGGTCACGCGGCCCACCTTGCCCGCGAACTCGCGCGCCTTATCGACCAAGTTCATACCGAAGATCTGTCGTTCGACGGATTGCGCGGCTTGGTGCCCGACGACCTTGCCCATCATTGGCAAAAAACCCTCGAGTTCCTTCGGATTGTGACACAAGAGTGGCCGACGGTGTTGGCGACACAGGGTTATGTTGATCCGCCGACTTACCGCAACCGGTTGTTGGATGGTCTCGCCGACCATTGGCGCCGAACGCCGCCGGGCGACCCCATCATTGCAGCGGGCTCGACAGGTAGCGTGCCGGCGACCGCGCGGTTGCTTGGCGTTGTTGGGACGCTGCCGCAGGGGCACGTCGTTCTGCCCGGCCTTGATCGACATCTCGACGACGCAGCGTGGCTAATGATCGAGCAGACTCATCCGCAATTCGGCATGAAGCAACTGCTCGAGCGCATGGACGTGGACCGCGCGGACGTTGCCGAATGGGACGGCATGACCAGCGGTCCGATTGAGCCGCGGGTTCATTTGCTTTCCGAAGTCATGCGGCCCGCCGAGTCGACCGATCAATGGCATCGAACCCGCGTGGTATCCGATGGCGCGTTGCGGGGACTCACTCGGATCGAGAGCCCAGGGCCGCGTGAAGAAGCCGGAGTTATCGCACTGGTGCTGCGCGAGGCGCTCGAGACCCCCGGCAAAACGGCCGCCCTCGTGACGGCGGATCGCGCCCTGGCGCGCCGGGTCGCCGCCGAATTGCAGCGCTGGGACGTTACCGTCGACGATTCGGGTGGGGTGCCGTTGGGACAGACCGCGCCGGGTGCGTTCGTCCGGCTCATCTTGCGGATGATTGCCGACGATCTTACGCCGGTTCCCTTGCTCGCGGCGCTCAAACATCCGCTGGCTGCCGGCGGCGACGCGCCGGGACGGTTTCGCGCGCGGGTTCGCCAACTGGAACTTGCCATTCTACGTGGACCTCGTCCGGGCAGCGGGTTCAAGGATTTGCAAATTGCGTTGGGCCGTGATGAAGGTGTTGCTTCGCTGAAGGCGTGGCTTCGCGGTATCGAAGCGGCGGCCAAACCTTTGATTGCTGTGCTGCGTCAACGGGCCGCAACGTTGACGGACCTGATCGATGCGCATTTAGGATTTGCCGAGGCGCTTGCCGCGAGTGATGCCGAAACCGGCGCGGCGCGTTTGTGGCAGGGCGATGCCGGCGAGGCGCTGTCCGATCTCTTCCGCGATGTACTCGATGGCGTTGCCGGACTGCCCCGCATTCGCGGCGCCGACTACCCGGACCTGGTCGAGGCCATGATGGCCGACCGCGTGGTGCGGCCGCGCTTTAGCGGGCATCCCCGGCTTGCAATTTGGGGCCCGCTTGAGGCGCGGCTACAGCAGGCCGATCTTTTGGTTCTCGGTGGTCTCAATGAGGGGAAATGGCCGCCGGAAAGTGAAACCGACCCCTGGCTTAGCCGTCCGATGCGGCAGCGTTTCGGGTTGCCGTTGCCTGAACGGCGTATCGGGTTGTCGGCGCATGACTTTGTCCAAAGCGCGGCGGCGCCCGAAGTTGTCTTGACGCGGGCGCTCAAGGTGGACGGGACGCCAACGGTTGCATCGCGATGGCTTTTGCGACTGGAGACGTTGGTCGGACCACCCCAAGAGGCCGAAGCCGCGCGGGCGGCGCGCTATGTCGGTTGGATGCATCGCTTGGATTGGGATGGCGAGGCGCGTCCGGTCGCCCCGCCGGCATTCTCCCCGCCGGTCGCGGCCCGACCGCGGACGTTTTCGGCCACCGATATCGAATTGCTGGTGCGCAATCCCTACGGCTATTTTGCCAAGAAGATCCTTCGCTTGCGGCCGCTCGACCCAATCGACGCGGCGCCGGGGGCGGCCGACCGTGGTTCGTTCATTCACGAAGCCCTGGATGCGTTTGTGACGGCGCATCCCGACGCCTTGCCGGAAAACCCCGTCGAAATCCTCCACGAACTCGGCAAGAAAGCTTTTGGCGACACCTTGGACGAACCAATCGTGGCGGCGTTTTGGTGGCCGTGGTTCGAGCAGATCGCGGATTGGTTTGTCGACTTCGAGCGCGCCCGGCGGGAAACAACCAAAACCGTGGCGAATGAGGCGAAGGGCAGCTGGACGTTCGACGGGCCGGGTGGCCCGGTGACCATTTCGGCAAAGGCCGACCGAATCGACCGACTGCCCGACGGAACATTCTCGGTGATCGACTACAAGACAGGTGCGGTCCCGCGCCAAGAGGACGTCAAACTCGGGCTGAGCCCGCAATTGCCGGTCGAGGCCGTCATCGTCGAGGCTGGCGGCTTTGAGGGCGTTGTCGCGGCCCCGGTTTCAGAACTCGCTTATTGGAAGTTGGGTGGGGCAGCGCCGGGCAAGCTCCATCCGATCCGGCTCGATAAAGACGAAGGCGACATGGCGGATCTGATTGCCGAAGCGCGCAAAGGCATTGAGGCGATTGTGGTCGCGTTCGACAATGCCGATGCGCCCTATCTCTGTCGGCCGCGCCCGTTCGCCGAGCCACGGTTCGACGACTACGAACATTTGGCCCGGTTCAAGGAATGGGCCGCCGAAGGCGAGGCTGAGGGATGACGGCGGTCCCGACATCAGTTCTCCCTAAGAAGAGCGCGGCGCAATTCGCCGCCGGAAATCCTTCGCAGAATGTCTGGGTCGCGGCCTCGGCCGGCTCGGGCAAGACGAGCGTCCTTGTCGATCGCCTGCTGCGGCTTTTGCTTGAAGGCGTCGCGCCGCACCGGCTGTTGTGTTTGACCTTCACAAAAGCAGCGGCGGCCGAGATGTCGGATCGTCTGTTCCGCGAACTTGGGTGCTGGGCGGTGCAAAGCGACCAAGACCTTTCTGCGACTTTGCAAGAAACGATGGGCGCGCCGGTCGACGACGCGCAGCGCGATCGGGCGCGCCGCTTATTCGCGCGTGTTCTGGAAACGCCCGGCGGTCTGCGCATTCAGACTATTCACGGGTTTTGCGAATCGCTCCTTGCACGGTTCCCGCTCGAGGCGGGCCAGCCCCCGAACTTCGAGGTGCTCGACGAGCGTCAATCGCTCGATCTGCTCGCGGGCGCGCGCGATGGGATCTTGCTCGAAGCCGACGATGAAGAAGGGCTAGGCAATGCGCTAACCACCATTAGCGACCGAATTGGCGAGCTTCGGTTCTTAGATGTGGTCAATCGCTTGGTTGGTGAGCGCGGTCGGATCGACCGGCTGATCTCTCGCCACCGCGGCATTGAAAACTTGGTGGCCGCGGGCTTCGACAAGCTTGATGTTGATTCGAACGAGAGCGAGGACAGCGTCATTGCGGCGGCGTGCGACGGCGGGTTCAACGAACCCGGCTTGCGCGCTACTGCCGATGTCTTGCTTCAAGGATCCAAGACGGACGTTACGAGGGGGGGCATCTTGGCGGCATGGCTTCGCGCTCCGCTCGCCGAACGGGTTGATGGGTTTGACGCTTACGTTAGCGCCTACCTTACGAAGGACGGATCGATCCGCAAGACGCTGATCACCAAAGCTTCGCGGGAGCGGATGACCGACGCCGAGGACATCTTGAAGAAAGAGGCCGAGCGCATTCTGGCCGTGTCGGCGCGCTGTAAGGCGGTCAACGTCGCGATCGGCACCGCTGCGTTGTTGGAGCTTGGCGATGCCATTCTCAAGCGCTACCAGGAGGCTAAGCGCGCCCGCAACGCGTTGGACTATGACGACCTCATCCTGCGTGCCCGGGCCCTGTTGGCGCAGAGTGCGATCACACCGTGGGTGCTGTTCAAGCTGGACGGCGGTATCGATCATATTCTGGTCGATGAGGCGCAAGACACGATCCCTGAGCAGTGGGAGGTGATCTTTGCGCTGGCCGAAGAGTTCTTTGCCGGCGTCGGTGCCCGCGACGCTTTGCGAACCGTGTTCGTGGTCGGCGACGAAAAACAATCGATCTACAGCTTTCAGGGCGCCGACCCCAAAGCCTTTGAAGAAATGCGGCATTTGTTCGAGAAACATGCAGCTGGCGCAGGAACGGGCTGGCAAGAGGTGCCGCTTCTTACCTCGTATCGCTCGGTGCCTGTTGTACTCGAGTTCGTCGACCGCGTATTTCGCGATGAAGCGGTGCGTGAGGGGGTCACCTTTGAGGACGAATGGCATCCCCACACGGCGTTTCGCGAAGGATTTGGGGGGATGGTCGAGGTTTGGCCCACGATCTCTGCCACCGAGCCGCAGAAGGTGCCCTGGGATGCGCCGCTCCATCAGGTCTTGGCATCCAGCGCTGAGGCCAAGCTCGCTATTCGCATCGCTCGGCGGATCAAGACGTGGATTGAGGAGGGCGAGATTCTTGTCGCCCGCAACCGCGCCGTTCGGCCCGAAGACATTATGATTTTGGTCCGTCGCCGCGGTCTGTTTTTCGAAGAAATGGTCCTGGCGCTCAAGAAAGAAGGCGTCCCGGTCGCCGGCGCTGACCGCATGGTCCTAACCAAGCAATTGGTGATTGAGGATCTCTTGGCACTGGGACGGTTCGTTCTTTTACCCGAAGACGATCTAACGCTCGCGGCGGTCTTGAAAGGCCCGCTCTGCGGTTTCGATGACACGCTGTTGTTCGACCTTGCGGCGTCGCGGAGGGACGCGTCGTTGTGGGCGGCGTTGCAGGCGCGCAGCGAGGATGAACCGCGTTTTGGGGCGGTTTACCAGTTCTTGCGCCACGTGATGAACCTTGCCGATCACGTAACACCGTACGATTTCTACGCCGCGGTGTTCGGGTCAGGCGGTCGAGGAAAGCTGTTGGCGCGTCTGGGCCGCGAGGCCGAAGACCCGATGGACGAGTTCATGTCCCGGGCGCTGGCCTTTGAGCGCGATCACACGCCCTCGCTCGAGGGGTTCCTGCGCTGGATCGAGGTGGACGAGGCCGAGGTCAAACGCGATCTCGAACAGGCGCGCAGCCAGGTGCGCGTCATGACGGTGCATGGTGCCAAAGGACTACAGGCACCCGTTGTGATTCTCCCGGACACCTGTACGCTGCCCCTCGAAGAAAGCCCGTTCTTCTGGACCGACGATACGGATGAGGCCTTGCTGCTTTGGCCGGCGCGCAAGGACGCCGATGACGCCCAATCCCGCAGCGCGCGGGAGCGGACCCGGCAAGATCGTGACCGCGAATACCGGCGACTGCTTTATGTCGCGATGACGCGCGCCGAGGATCGCCTGTACGCCTGCGGTTGGGAGACGCGAAACCGCCGTGCGACCGGCTGCTGGTACGACATGATGTTGGCGGCAGCCGAGGAACTCGGCACACCGGTCGATCTCGATTTCGGAGATGACGTCGACCCACAGCCGGGTTGGCGCTACGAAGGGACGCAATCGGTCGTTGTTGCCGCCGCACCGGAGCAGCAAGATCTGCCGTTTGAGACGGTGCCGCTCCCGGCGTGGGTCACGCAGCGATCGCCCCAGGAACCGTTTCCACCGCGCCCCTTGTCGCCGTCGCGCCCGAGCGGGGACGAGCAGACCGTTCGCTCACCGCGCGACGACGATTCCCTGCGTTTCCGCCGTGGCAATGTCATCCACCGCTTGCTTCAGTTCTTACCCGATGTGCCGGGCGACCGTCATGCTGCGGTCGCCAAGGCGTTCGTCGGCCAATCCGGCTTTGGTTTTGACGCCGCGCAACAACAGCAAATCGTCGACGAAACCGTCGCCGTGCTTGCCGACCCGGAATTCGCTGAGGTCTTTGCCGCAGGATCGCTCGCCGAGGCGCCCGTCGCTGGCGTCGTCGGGGACACCGTCGTCTCCGGCCAGGTCGACCGATTGGTGGTGACCGATAACGCGGTCTTGATTGTCGATTTCAAGACCAATCGCGACCCGCCCGAGACCGCCGAGGACATTCCGGCCGGGTATATTCGCCAAATGGCGATGTATGGCGCGGTGCTGTCACAGGTTTTCCCGACTCACGAAATCCGGAGCGCGCTGCTGTGGACGGACGGGCCGCAGTTAATGTCGATCCCAGATGCCCTGCTGCAGCGAGACGTGCCTTGACCCTCTCTCGGGGCGTACCTACAGTTTAAGACAAGCCCGTCGTGGCACACCCATTCTCCAGCCAAGGATTTCTCCCATGCCGACAACTAAAGTCACCGACACCTCTTTCGAAAGCGATGTGATCAACGCAAGTGGTCCGGTGGTTGTCGATTACTGGGCGGAGTGGTGCGGCCCCTGCAAACAGATCGGGCCGGCACTTGAAGAAATTTCCAACGAGATGGCCGGTCAGATCACCGTGGCCAAGCTGAACATCGACGAGAACCCCCAGGTGCCGGGGAAATTCGGTATTCGGGGCATTCCGACCTTGATGCTGTTCAAGGACGGCAAGGTCGCCTCCACCAAAGTTGGGGCATTGCCCAAAAACAAGTTGGTCGAGTGGATTCAGTCCGAGATTTAGTCTCGGTTGATCGTTAAGAGAGGGCAGCGCTTGCGCCGCCCTTTTTTGTTTAGGTCACCGTTTCGCCGTTGGTCCGCAATACAGTGCCGGCGAGGTAGAGCGATCCACAGATCAAGACCCGTGTGGGGTCGCCAATCTGGCTGATTTGGGTGAGTGCGTCGGCAACGCTATCGGCGGCATGTGCCGCGAACCCTGCTTTTTTTGCGAGTGCGAGGAGGTCTGCTGGCGGGATCGCTTTGTCTTCGCCGGGGATGGGCACACACCAAATCTCGGCCGTGCCCGCGCGAAGGTTGGTTAGAAACCGGGCCGGATCTTTTGTTTGCATCATGCCGACAACCGCGTAGGCCGTGCGCTTATCCGCGGCCCGTTCGATCAACCATTGGGCTTGGACGGATGCCGCCGCCTCGTTGTGCCCGCCGTCGAGCCAGAGTTCGGCGTTCTTCGGGAGCAGGTCACGCAACGGTCCGGGGCCAAGGCATTGCAGTCGCGCTGGCCAGGATGCGGCGCCGATACCCTGCTTAATTGCCGCCGGGTCTACCGCGGTATCTTCCAGAAGGTATGCCGCAACGGCGGCAACGGCGGCGTTAGTTTCCTGGTGTGCCCCGGGCAATGAGACGGGGCCGAGGTCCATGCGGGTCTCGCCAATGGTCGCCGACGGGCGCGCGCCTCCCTCGTGGGACCAATCACGTCCGTGCAGGACGAGCGGGGTGCCCGCCTGCTCGGCAGCATCGATGATTGCAGCGGTCGCCTCGTCGGGCTGGGGGGCGATCAGCGCTCGGACGCCCGCTCGAAATATGCCGGCCTTCTCGTGCGCAATTTTGGTCAGCGTCTCGCCGAGGAACCGCTGGTGGTCGTAGGAGATCGGCGTAATGACCGAGAGCTTTGTGGTTTCGCTGACGTTGGTCGTGTCTAGCCGACCGCCCAGGCCAACCTCGAGGAGCACGTAGTCGGCAGGCTCGCGAGAAAACGCGAGGAGTGCGGCGACTGTCGTAATCTCGAAGAAGGTGATGGGGTCGTCGCCATTCGCGGCAAAGCATTCGTCGAAAAGGCCTTCGAGCGCATCGTCGGTGATCAACCCAGAGGGCAGGCGGATGCGCTCATTGAAACGCACGAGATGGGGCGAGGTATAGCAGTGCGCTCGGCGCCCGGCTTGGGTCAGGATGGCGCGCAAATAAGCCACAACCGAACCCTTACCGTTGGTGCCGGCGACGTGCACCACCGGCGGCAGCGTCCTTTGGGGATTGCCCAAGCAATCCAACAAACGACCGATTCGCTCAAGCGACAGGTCGATGGATTTGGGGTACAGCTGCGTGAAGCGCTGCAGGTAGTCGTCGATTTTCAAGTCGGCGGACTTAAGGGTTGCTGGTGTCTTCGACCAGTGTATCCGGTGCCGCGGGCGAATGTTCGTCCGCGCGGTTGGGGTTCATGAGCAAGTCGAGAACCATCATTAGCTTGTCGCGCATTTGGTGACGATGCACCACCATGTCGATCATGCCGTGCTCCAGCAGGAATTCGGCGCGCTGGAATCCCTCGGGCAATTGTTCGCGAATGGTCTCTTCGATAACCCGCGGTCCCGCGAAACCGACAAGCGCGCCCGGTTCGGCAATCGAAATGTCGCCGAGCATCGCGTAGGACGCCGTGACGCCGCCTGTCGTCGGGTCGGTTAGGACAACGATGTAGGGCAGACGCGCTTCGCGCACCATCTCGACGGCGATGGTCGTGCGGGGCATTTGCATCAAGGAAAGAATGCCCTCTTGCATGCGGGCACCGCCGGCTGCGGCAAAGACGATCAACGCGGCTTCTCGCAGCACCGCGAGTTGTGCCGCCGCAATCAACGCTTCACCCGCCGCCAACCCCATGGAGCCGCCCATGAAGGCGAAATTCTGTACCGCGATGACCGCTTTCTGGCCGCCGATCATGCCATGCGCCACGACCACCGCTTCGTCCTCGCCGGTTTTGGCGCGGCTTTCCTTGAGGCGGTCGGTGTAGCGCTTTTGGTCGCGGAATTTCAGCGGGTCGGTCAGAACAGGGGGCAGTTCGATGCGCGTCGCTTGGCGGTTATCGAATAAGGCATCAAACCGTTCGTCGGGGCCAATTCTCAGGTGATGGTTGCACGACGGGCAAATGTGCTGGTTTTGCTGCAAGTCGCGATGAAACAGCATCTGGCCACAGCTGGGGCACTTGGACCACAGATTGTCCGGGACATCGCGTTTGCGGGAGAACGCCCGCATTTTGGGGCGGACAAAATTAGTGAGCCAGTTCATAGACGAGTCAATCTATCATTCTGCGACCGGTCGGTCACTTGTCACGGGCGCTGCGAACGCCAGCGGCAAGATCACGAACGAGAGCGAGCGTTTCCGGCACGGTCCGTGCGGTCGCCCGTCCGTTGGGATCGAGGCTCGATTCAACCGTGCTGACGATAGCCGAGCCGACGACAGCGGCATCGGCGGTACGCGCAATGGCGGCGGCCTGTTCGGGCGTCCGGATGCCGAAGCCGACCGCGATGGGGAGGTCGGTGTGTTGGCGCAATCGATCGACCGCGTGTCCGACCTTAACGGCATCGGCACTCTTGGTGCCCGTGGTGCCGGTAATCGAGACATAGTAGACGAACCCCGAGGCGTTCCTGAGGACTGTCGGCAATCGGTCGTCGTCGGTTGTTGGCGACGCGAGGCGAACAAAGCTGATGCCGCGGGCCAATGCCGGTAGGCAAAGTTCGTCGTCATGTTCGGGGGGAAGATCAACGACGATCAAGCCGTCGACGCCGGCGGCGGCATCCGTGTGAAGCTGAAAAGATTAAAATTCGTTGATACCAAACGTTATAAAAGTGGTTTGGATATGGACGTGGAAACTCAATTACTAACCTTGGCCCTCAAACCGAGTCAAAAGTCAGAC
>CALJDF010000077.1 GCA_938023835.1 uncultured Alphaproteobacteria bacterium | reverse complement strand
CGTCGTCGCGGCGCGCCGCGTCGCCGGTCTTCAACCAATCGCCGTCGAAGGTCTCTTGGGTTTTCTCCGGGTTGTTCCAGTAGCCCGGCGACACGTTCGGCCCGCGCGCCCAAATCTCACCGACGTCGCCCGGCGCCACGTCGTTGCCGTCAGGGCCAACCAAACGCATTTCGGTATACAGGACTTCGGTGCCGATCGAGCCCATCTTGCTCACGGCGGTGTCGCGGTCGAGTGCCGTCAGTACCGGTCCGCATTCGGTCAGCCCATAGATGTTTTGCAGCGGCAGGCCTTTTTCGTCGTGGTAGCGGCGCAACAACGACAACGGCGCGGATTCGCCGCTAATGGTCGCGCACACTAGCCGGGAATAATCCGCGTCATCGAAGGACGCATCCTGGCTCATCAACAAATACATCGTCACCGCGCCATTGATGTGCGTGATGCTCATTTCCGGATTGCTCACATGCCGGTTGATCGCGCCCGCATCGAAGTCGCGCATCACATAGATCGTGGCCCCGACGTGAAAGCACGGGATCGTGTACGCGCTCAGCGCCCCGGTGTGAAACAGCGGCCCGAAAATCAGCGTTGCCGAATCGCACGACAACCGCGTGAACATGCTGTGGCTCACCAGGTTATAGAACGTGGTGCCATAGGTGATGATCGCGCCCTTGGGCCGCCCCGTCGTGCCCGAGGTGTAGATCAAGATCCATGCATCGTCGTGATCCAGATCCGGCATCGCCAATGCGGCATCAAGATCGACGGTAGCCAGACCGGCCTGATAATCCGACACCCCGTCTTCCGACAACACGGCGACCTTGGTGGGTGCGACGATTTCCTTCGCCGTGGCCAGAAACTCCGGGCTGGCAAACAACACCGCCGGGTCGGCATCGCCCGCGATATAGCGCAGTTCCGGTGCCGTCAGCCGCCAGTTCATCGGTACGAAAAGCGCCCCCCGTCGTTTGCAGGCAAACAGCAGCTCGACCTGGTCGCTTGAATTGCGCGCCAACACGCCGACGCGATCGCCACGCCGCACACCCAGCGTCGTCAGATAGCGCGCAGCGCGTTCGATCCGTTCATGCGCGTCGCGATAGGTAACCCGGCGATCCGTCGCCAGATCGACCAACGCCAGATGGTCCGGTCGTCGCCGCGCGTTGAACGCGAGCCAGTCGCGCACCGGGGATGTCATAGGCCGAGTTCCTTGGCGATGATGTCGCGCTGAATTTCGTTGGTGCCCTCGCCGAACGTGTACAACCGGGCGTCGCGCCAAATGCGCTGCATGTCGCTCTCCGCCGCATACCCGGCCGAGGCCAAGATCTGCATCCCGTCGTTGGCGACATCGAGCAACGTCTCGGTGGCGATCACCTTGGCTTGCGCCGCCTCGCGCCGGCACGGTTCCCCGGCACTGATCAGGTCGGCCAGGTGATAGGTCATCAACCGCGCCTGATCGACGCGCATCTGCATGTCGGCCAACCGGTGCCGTACCGCCTGGAACCCGCCCAGCGGTTGTCCGAATTGCACCCGCGTTTGGGCATGCTCGATGGCGATGTCGACCGCGCGTTGCGCTTGGCCCACCGCGCTCGCGGCCAGCCCGGCGCGGGCGTAGTGCAGCGTCGACATCAAATTGTAGAACCCGCGATTGACTTCGCCCATGACATCCGCGTCGGGCACGAACACCTCGTCCAACCCGATATCCCACGACGTCAGCCCGGCATTGCCGATCTTCTGCAACTCGGTCATCGCCACGCCTTCGGCGTCGGGCGGGATCAACATCATCGTGATCCCGCGATGCGCGGTCGCGTCGGGATCGGTGCGGCAGGGGGTCACCATGTAGGTCGCCTGTTTGGCGTTGCTCGACCACGTCTTGCGCCCGGTCACCCGCCACCCGCCGTCGACCTTTTTGGCCCGCGTTTGAATGCCGCCGGCGTCGCTGCCCGCGCCGGGCTCGGTCAGCGCCAGCGCAAACATGGCCTCGCCGCGGATCATTTTGGGCAATAGGTCGGCCCGTTGCGCCTCGGTGCCGTAGGTCATCAGCGACATGCCGCCAAAGCACACCGTGGTGTCGTACAGCGTGCCCAACATCGAGGCGCGATAGCCCAACCGTTCCTCGACCCGGGTGACAATCGACCAGGGCAGGGTCTGCCCGCCATAGGCCTCGGGGAACGGCAGCCCCAACAGCCCGGCCGCACCCAATGCGGGCATCAAATCGAACGGCGGCGCATGGTCGCGGTCGCGTCGGCGCAATTCCTCCGCCGGGATATGCTGATCGACGAACCGGTCGACGGTATCCAAAATCAGGCGCAGCGTGTCGTCGGTTGAGGCCTTGTCCATGTGCTCGTCCCGCTAGTAGGGTCCGCCGTCATAGTATGCGCACTAGCGCCGCCATTCGAATCGGAACGCTCCCATGTCCGGCCCCGTCATCACCCTTTTTCGTCGAGACCTCAGGCTGGCCGACAACCCGGCGCTCGCCGCCGCCGTCGCGACCGGCCAACCGGTCATCTGCCTGTTCGTATTGGACGACGAGACCGCGCGCCCATTTGGCGGTGCGTCGCGTTGGTGGCTTCACCACAGCTTGGTCGATCTGGATCGCGCGCTGCGCGCCTGTGGCGGGGCCCTGATTTTGCGCCGGGGCGCGACCGTCGATGTCGTCGCCGACGTGGCGCGCACCACCGGTACCACCGCGCTCTACCTTGCCCGGCGCTACGAACCCTGGGCCGCCGATCAAGAGAACGCGCTCAAAAGCCGCCTAGAACCGGAGGGCGTCTCGGTGCGTCGCTTCGGCGGCACTTTACTTAGTGACCCCGATGCCATGCGCACCGGCCAAGGCGGGCCGTTCAAGGTCTTCACCCCGTTCTATCGCGCCGTGCTAAAGGCGGTGCCGCCAACCCAACCGGTGCTGGCGCCGACCACCGTCCCGGCGCCCGCAGACTTACCAGACGGCGACGATCTCGACACCTGGGCACTACTGCCCCGCACACCCGATTGGGCCGGTGGCCTGTGCGAGACCTGGACCCCCGGCGCCGCCGGCGCCCATGACCGTCTCGACAGTTTTGTAGACGCGGCCCTGAACACCTACGAAACCGGCCGCGATGTGCCGGGCATCGACGGCACCTCGGCGTTATCGCCGCATTTGCATTTCGGCGAGATCAGCCCGCGTCAGGCCCGCGCGCGGCTTTGCTTTGCCGCCGACCGGCAGCCTGAGACCGCGACCGGCGCCGCCGCGGTCGAACGCCAACTCGTGTGGCGCGACTTCGCCCATTATCTCCTGCACCACTGGCCGACGTTGCCCGACACCCCGTTTCGCCCCGAATACGCAAGCTTCCCCTGGTACGACGATCCGGTCGCGCTCAAGGCGTGGCAACGCGGGCACACCGGGTTTCCGTTGGTCGATGCCGGCATGCGTCAGCTCTGGCACACCGGTTGGATGCATAACCGCGTGCGCATGGTGGTGGCGTCGTTCCTGGTCAAACACCTGATGATCCCGTGGCAGGCGGGCGAGGCGTGGTTTTGGGACACCCTGGTCGATGCCGATCTCGCCAACAATGCGGCCAACTGGCAATGGGTCGCCGGGTGCGGAGCCGACGCCGCACCCTATTTCCGGGTCTTCAATCCGATCCTGCAAAGCCAGAAGTTCGATCCCCGGGGGGTCTACCTGCGCCGCTGGCTGCCCGAGCTTGCTGCGCTGTCGGACAAACAAATTCATCGCCCTTGGGCCGTGCCGCCGTTGGAACTGGCCGAGGCGGGCATCACCTTGGGCAAAACCTACCCTGAACCGATTGTCACCCACGAAGCCGGTCGCGCCCGCGCGCTGGCGGCCTTCCAGGCGTGGCGTGAGGGGGCGTCCTAGCCGGTCTTTCCGGCCAGCACCGCATCGCCGACAAACGGATTGGATTGGCGTTCCTGTCCGAACGTCGAGAGCGGTCCATGCCCCGGCACGAACGTGACGTCGTCGCCCAGCGGCCACAGCTTGGTGGTGATCGCGTTGATCAAATCGTCGTGGTTGCCGCGCGGAAAGTCGGTGCGCCCGATCGAGCCTTGGAACAGCACATCGCCCACCACTGCAACATTGGCGCTGGGTTCGTAGAACACCACGTGGCCCGGCGTATGTCCCGGGCAGTGCAGCACCTGCAGCGTAAGGTTCCCCACCGTCACCGTGTCGCCGTCGACCAACCAGCGATCGGGGGTAAAGGGGGCCGCCTCGGGCAAGCCATAGGCCGCGCCCGATTCGCGCGCCTGCTCGATCCAAAACGTATCGTCCTTGTGGGGCCCCTCGATCGGCACCCCATGCCGTTTGGCAAAGGCCCCGGCGCATCCCGCATGGTCGATATGGCCGTGGGTGATCAAGATTTTTTCCAATGTCACGCCTTGTTCCTTGATCGCCGCATCGATGCGGTCGAGGTCCCCGCCGGGGTCGACCACGGCGGCTTTCATGGTTTCGGTGCACCACAGCAACGAGCAGTTCTGCTGGAACGGGGTCACCGGAATGATGGCGGCTTGAAGCGAATGGGTCATGGCATCCCTTGTCAGTGCGCACCCCACGAATATAGGGTCTGGCTCTTGCCCACAAATATCTTGCCGCCTCGCGCCTGCGGCCAAAGGACTCCATGACCGGTCTCCCCAATCCGCCCAGCCGCCAGCTCCTGCATAACCGCCAGATCCAGCTTGCCTGTTACGAACGCGAAGACGGGCTTTTCGATGTCGAAGGCCATCTCGTCGATACCAAGCCCTTCGATCTCGTGTTGTCCACCGCGCGGCGCAAGAACGCCGGCGCGCCGATCCACGACATGCGGCTGCGGCTGACGTTCGACGACACGATGACCATCGTCGATGCCGAAGGGGTCATGGATGTGCCCGCACACGAGTTCTGCAACGGCGCGCTGCCCAGTTACAAAGCGTTGATCGGTATCAAGATCGGCTCGGGTTGGGTGCGCGAGGCGCTCAAGCGGATCCAGCGCGCAGACGGCTGTACGCATATGTCGGAAATGTTCACCGAGATCGGCACGACGGCGATGCAGGGGATGTACGGTCGGGCAAACCGCGACCAACGCCGCAACAAGACCATCCGGCGCAAAATGGCGCCGGTATTGGAAAACTCCTGTTTCGGGTGGCGTAGTGGCGGCCCCATCGCCACGGCTGTCAATGAAGGCAAGGACACGTGACGCCCGACCTGGTCATCCGCAATGGCCTGATTGTTGACGGCACCGGCGGCGAACCGTTTGTCGGCGACCTTGGCATACGCCATGGTGAGATCGTCGCGCTCGGCGACGTCGATGCAAAGGGCGCCCACGAAATCGACGCGGCCGGCCATGCGGTCGCGCCGGGCTTTATCGACAGCCACACCCATTACGACGCGCAAGTGCTGTGGGATCGCGGTCTCACCATCTCGCCGTGGCACGGCGTCACCACCGTGGTCATGGGCAATTGCGGTTTCGGCATCGCGCCCACGCGACCGGACCACCGTCAGCTTATCTTGCGCACGCTCGAACGCGTCGAGGGCATGAGCCTCGCTGCTCTCAACGCGGGCATTGGGCCGGATTGGCCGTTCGAGTCCTTCGGCGAATACCTCGATGCCGTCGCCGCGCGCGGGACGACCATCAATGTCGCGGCCTATATCGGCCACACCCCCTTGCGGCTTTATGTCATGGGCGAAGATGCCGTCCGCCGCCAGGCGACTCCCGACGAAGTGGCGCAAATGCGCGATTTCGTCGATGACGCGATGCGCGCCGGCGCGATCGGCTTTTCAACCTCGCACTCGCCGCACCACGTCGGCTTCGATGGTCTACCGGTGCCCAGCCGTCTCGCCGATGTCGCGGGCGAGATCGACCCCTTGGTGGCCGCGGCGGCGGCACATGGCGGCGTCACGCAGGCGACCGGCGGCCCGACCATGTTCCTCGACGAATTCGCTGCCCTGGCGCGCAAGCACGACGCGACGATTACCTGGACCGCGTTGATGGCGGGCCTCGAAGGGCCGGGCTCGCATCGCCCGTTGCTCGAACGCAGTGCCGCGTTGCGTGCCGAGGGCCTGCGCATCAGCCCGCAAGCCACCTGCCGCCCACTCAACTTCGACTTCTCCTTCGACGAACCCACGGCCTTTGCCAGCTTGCCGATGTTCGCCGAACCCTTGCGCATCGACCGCGCGGGCCGGGAACAGCTCTACCGCAATCCTGAATTTCGCGCGGCCTTCAAGGCCGCATTGGCCAAGGGCGTGAACCATCCCTTTGCCGAATGGTTCACGCGCACGGTCATTTCCTGGGCGCCCAGCGACCGTGATTCGGAAGAACAACCGCTTGATGCCGTCGCCGCGGCCCGGGGGGTCGATCCGGTCGACCTCGCGCTTGACCTCAGCCTTGCCAATAATCTCGAGGCGCGGTTTCGCTTGGCGATGTTCAACTACGATGCGGCCGAGGTTGCC
>CALJDF010000076.1 GCA_938023835.1 uncultured Alphaproteobacteria bacterium | reverse complement strand
CGACGAACATTTGGGCAGGTTCACTGTGGAACTTCTCGCCGCACGCGCCGCGGCCTGGCTCGATGATGCGGGCCGGCTCGGTGCGCTCACGGCGGCGGCCGCCGTGGTCGAAGCGGCGCTGCCGGAGCGCGAAAGTCACCCCGAGGTCTACACCGATTTTTGCGACCTGATGGATGCGCTCGACCGCGATCCCGCCTGGGCGGAGGCCTATGTGCGGTGGGAATTGGCGCTGTTGGCGGATCTCGGCTATGGCCTCGACCTCGGCCTCTGCGCCAGCACCGGCACGACCGAGGATCTTATCTACGTCTCGCCCCGCTCGGGCCGCGCGGTGTCCGCCGAGGCGGGTCTACCCTACAAAGATAAGCTTCTGATTTTGCCCGATTTTTTGCGCCTGGATCATGAGGCTGCGGTCCCCGACGGCACCGCCCTCGTGACCGGGCTCAAGCTCACCGGGCATTTCCTGATGCACCACGTCCTGGAACACCACGGCGGCCATTTGCCCCCGGCGCGCCTACGACTTGTAGATCGTCTTTCGCTTTCTGGCACAACATCTGGTATATGAGGCCCCGTTGCAAAGGTACTTCTCAGAGACGTCGTCTCTCCCTCCCCCAGCGTGCTGGGGGAGGGGCCTCTTTCAACCCCAGGATTTGGACGTAAGACATGGCGCGGTCGGCGCGTAAATCCGGGCGGCGTAAGGCCGCGGCATCCTCGCCGCCGCCCACGGGCGCTATTCGCGACACCGGGCTGACCGAGGCCCTGGGCGAGCGCTATCTCGCCTATGCCCTGTCCACCATCACCGCCCGCTCGTTGCCCGACGTGCGCGACGGCGTCAAGCCGGTCCACCGCCGGCTTTTGTATGCGATGCGCCAGCTTAAGCTCGACCCCAAGTCGGGCTTTAAGAAATGCGCCCGCGTTGTCGGCGACGTCATCGGCAAATACCACCCGCACGGCGATCAGTCGGTCTACGACGCGTTGGTGCGTCTCGCCCAGGAATTCGCCGCGCGCTATCCGCAGGTCGACGGCCAAGGCAACTTCGGCAATATCGACGGCGATAACGCCGCTGCCATGCGCTACACCGAGGCCCGCCTCACCGCGGTGGCTGAGGCCATGCTCGAAGGCATCGAAGAAGACGCGGTCGACTTTCGCGAAACCTACGACGGCAGCGAAGAAGAACCTCTGGTCTTGCCGGGCCGCTTTCCCAATCTCTTGGCCAACGGCTCGTCGGGCATCGCGGTCGGCATGGCGACCAACATCCCACCGCATAACGCGGGCGAGATTTGCGCAGCCCTGTTGCACCTCATCAAGTTCCCCCGCGCCACCATTACCAAACTCCTGGAGTTCATGCCGGGGCCGGACTTTCCCACCGGCGGCGTGCTGGTCGAATCGGCCGAAGCGATCAACGAGGCCTATACCACGGGCCGCGGATCGATGCGCATTCGCGCGCGCTGGGCGGTCGAAGACCTGGGCCGCGGCACCTGGCAAATCGTCATCACCGAAATGCCCTACCAGGTGCAAAAGGCGCGGCTGATCGAAAAGATCGCCGAACTCATGCACGACAAGAAACTCCCGCTGCTCGACGATATCCGCGACGAATCGACCGAAGACGTCCGCCTGATTCTCATCCCGCGCAGTCGCGCTGTCGATGCCGAGCAGTTCATGGAACTGATGTTCCGCAGCACCGACCTCGAGACCCGCTTCGGGCTCAACATGAACGTGCTCGACATGGGTCGCGCGCCCCGGGTGATGAACTTGCGCGAGGTTTTGCAGGCCTTCCTTGATCATCGTCACGACGTGCTCGTGCGCCGCTCCAAGCATCGCCTCGCTAATATCGAACACCGGCTCGAGGTGCTCGACGGTTACCTCATCGCGTATTTGAATCTCGACAAGGTCATCAAGATCATCCGCGATACCGATGAGCCCAAACCCAAGCTCATCAAGGCCTTCAAGCTCACCGACGTGCAGGCCGAAGCCATCCTCAACATGCGGCTGCGCGCCTTGCGCAAGCTTGAGGAAATGCAGATCAAGGGGGAGCACGACAAACTCAGCGCCGAGAAGAAAGCCCTCAAGGCGCTACTGCGCGACGAGAAAAAGCGCTGGAAGAACATCGCCGACGAAATCAAAGCAACCCGCGACGAGTTCGGCCCCAAGACCGAGCTTGGCGCCCGTCGCACCGAAATCGGTGACGCGCCCACCGCCGAGGTCGTGTCGCTCGAGTCGTTCATCGAAAAAGAGCCGATCACCGTCGTCTGTTCGGCCAAGGGATGGATTCGCACCATCAAAGGCCATGCCGAGGAGACCGGCACGGAAAAGTACAAGGATGGCGATAAGGCGCGGTTCTGGGTCCACGCTGAAACCACCGATAAGCTGTTGGTGTTCGGCTCCAACGGCCGCTTCTACACCTTGGCCTGCGACAAGTTGCCGGGCGGGCGCGGCTTCGGGGATCCGGTGCGTCTGTTGGTCGGCCTCGGCAACGACGAGAACATCGTCGCCCTATTCGTCCACAGCGCCGACCGTCGCCGGCTCGTTGCCTCGTCTGACGGGCGCGGGTTTATCGTCCCCGAAGAGGCCGTGGTCGCGCAGACCAAGGGTGGCAAACAAGTGCTCAACGTCTCGGGCAAGAACAAAGCGGTGGTCTGCACCCCGGCCGAGGGCGATTCGGTCGCGGTGGTCGGCGAGAACCGCAAGATGGTGATCTTTCCCATCGAGGACGTGCCCGAGATGACGCGCGGGCGCGGCATCACCTTGCAACGCTATAAGGACGGCGGGCTTTCAGACGCCAAGTGCTTCGTCAAAGCCGAAGGTTTGACTTGGCTCACGGGCAGTAAGACCCGTACCGAAACCGATCTCGTCACCTGGGTGAACAAGCGCGGCAATGCCGGTCGTCTCGCCCCGCGTGGCTTTGCGTCCAATAACAAGTTCGCCTGATCGGGACATGTCGGTGATCCGCCGGATCAGCTTTCTCGCCTCGGGTGTCGGCTCGACCTTCGAGGCCGTGGTCGCGGCCTGCCAGGGCGGTGACCTCGACCTCGACCCGGCGATCGTCATCAGCAACAACGCCAAAGCCGGTGTGTTCGACCGCGCCGCACGCCTCGGCGTCCCGGCCCAACACATCAGCGCCAAGACCGCCGGCGATGCCGCCGCGGCGGATCAAGCCATTGCGGCGGCGCTCGCGGACGCCAAGGTCGACCTCGTTGTCCTCGTCGGTTACCTAAAGAAACTCGGCCCCGCCGTCTTGGCCGCGTTCACGGGCCGCATCGTCAATACCCACCCGGCCTTGTTGCCCAAGTTCGGCGGTCCCGGGATGTACGGCCACCACGTCCACGCGGCCGTCATCGCGGCGGGTGAAACCACCACCGGCGTCACCATCCACGTCGTCGACGAAGAATACGATCGCGGCCCCATCCTCGCCCAAGCCGCCGTTCCCGTTGAGCCCGGCGATACGATCGAAACGCTCGCCGCCCGCGTGCAGGCGCGCGAGAAACCAGTCTTGATCGAAACGCTGGGTCGGTTGGCGCGCGGCGAACTGGCACTCCCAAGCGGCGCTTAGTCGTCTTCCTCGAAGAGGTCGTCGATTTCTTTTTGGGTCTCGGCCTCGGACTTTTCGTCGTCGAATAGGCTATCGATCTCGTCTTGGGTATCGCTTTCCGATTTGTCGTCGTCGAACAACTTATCGACGGCGTCCTGGCGGTCGCTTTCCGACTGGTCGTCCTCGTCGAATAGATCGTCGAACTCCTTTTGTTCGCGATCGTCTCGGCGCTGGATGCCCTCGGTGTCGCCCGCCGCCGGTCGGCTCACCGCGGGCGATCCATCGCCATATACCACATCCGGCAACCACGTTGCGATACGTGGAAAAGTGGCCAAAAGACTCAAGGCAATGACTTGGATGATGACGAACGGAATGATGCCCTTGTAGATGTCCATGGTGCGCACCGACGACGGCGCCACACCGCGCAAGTAGAACAGCGCGAAACCAAACGGCGGCGTCAGGAACGATGTCTGCAAGTTCATCGCCATCATCACGCCCAACCACACCGGGTCCAGGCCCATCGTCAGTAGAACCGGGGCGACGATCGGCACCACGACAAAGGTGATTTCAATGAAGTCCAAGAAGAACCCCAGGATGAACATCACCAGCATCACGATGACCATCGCGCCCAATGCACCGCCGGGCATGTCGGTCAGCAGGTTCTGAACCGTTTCGTCGCCGCCCAAACCGCGGAACACCGGCGAGAATAGGGCCGCTCCGGCCAGGATCACGAACACCATCGAGGTGATTTGCGTCGTCGATCGCACCACCGGGCGGAGCACGTCGGAACTGAATGTGCGCCACAGGCTTACGGCTAGGCCCCATGCGACGCCCGCACTCAAGATGAACGCGATGACCACCCCGATGTCGTCAATCAACGGGCGGTCGCGGTTCAGCCGTAGATCGAATATTTAGTTGAGGATGAACAGGCCCGCCACCGACAACGCCGCCACGTAGATCGGCAGTCCGGACGCTTTCTTGATGCGTTGGCCCGCCAGCAGCGTCGCACCGATCGCGCCCACGGCGGCGGCTTCGGTCGGTGTCGCCACGCCGGTCAGGATCGAGCCCAGCACCGCGACGATCAGCGCGATCGGTGGCACCAGCGAATTGAGCGTTGCGATCAACAACGATGTGTCGTCGCGCTCGAGTTCCTCGCGCGGGATGGCGGGTGAGGAATTCGGCCGCAACCACGCCACGCCCACCTGATAAAGGATGTACATCCCCACCAGGCCGAGGCCCGGCAGCAAGGCGCCGGCAAACAGGTCGCCCACCGAAACGGTCTCGGGCGAAAAGATGCCTCGCGCGAGCTGGCTGTTCTGAAATGCCGACGAAATCACGTCGCCCAACAGCACCAACACGATTGACGGCGGGATGATCTGGCCCAAGGTGCCCGCCGCGGCGATGGTGCCGGTGGCAAGCGCCGGGTCGTAGCCGCGCCGCAGCATCGTCGGCAACGACAAAAGACCCATCGTCACGACGGTCGCGCCGACAATGCCGGTCGATGCCGCCAGCAACGCGCCGACCACGGTGACCGAAATCCCCAGGCCGCCGCGCAGGGTGCCGAACAACTTGACCATGTTGTCCAGCAGTTCTTCGGCGACCTTCGATTTCTCGAGCATCACCCCCCATGAACACGAACAACGGCACGGCGATCAGAACCTCGTTGGTCATCGTGCCGAAGAGGCGTTGTGGGAATAG
>CALJDF010000075.1 GCA_938023835.1 uncultured Alphaproteobacteria bacterium | reverse complement strand
AATCGGCGACGGGCTGGATGTCGTCATAGAACGAAGTAGTCAAGTCGCTCGCTCTCATAGGGCCGGGGTCAGATCGCCCCGCACCCACATGCGCCTTCCGCTGCGAACCTGCAAGGGGTCGCGGGCGCGTTGGACCCGACTCTAAGCCTTGGCGACTAGGTCGGCCGCCGCTTCACCGGCCAAACGGCCGAGGTTGGTTGCCGACATCAGCCCTGACCCCGACAGGTACCCCCAATCGGCCGGCCCTGAGAAGCCACGCGCCGCGCCGCCGCCGGCAAAAAGGTTGGGAAACGGTGTCCCGTTCTGCCTCAAGACCCGTGCCTCCGTGTTTACCTCGAGGCCACCTTGGGTGTGGAACAGCGCCCCTTGGATCTTTGCGATGTAATAAGGCGGGGCAAGCGGTGGGTGCTTGGCGAAGTTGCGCCCGAAGGGATCTTCGCGTTTGCCCTCACACATTTCGGCGTTCTCATCCATCGTCTGCTGTAGTGCCGCTGCGTCGCAGCCGCTGGTTTTTGCCAGCTCGGCAACGGTGTCGCATTTCTTGATCGCGTCGGCTTTCATCGCTTCTTGGTGACTGTGCATTTGGATCGCGACATCCTGACAGCGCTGATCCCAGATTGTCCAAGCGACATGCCCGGGCTGGCGCACCACGTTGAGCGCTTGCTCGGAGTAACCGTGGTTCTCATCCGAAAACCGCACGCCGTCCTTATTGACTTGGAATCCGCCCTCGGTAATCGAGGGCCAACCCAAATGAATATTGTGCGGTGTAATCACCGCGCCGTGGCCCTGGAATGCCCCCATGTCTTTGATCGAGGCCTGGAGCTGTTCACCCCACAATACGGCATCGCCCTGATTGCCGTCATGACCGTGGTAGTGCGCATCGACAATCTCGGGGATGTATTTCTGCAGCAGCTCTTTGTTGGCGCCATAGCCGTTGCACGCCAGCACCAGCGCCTCGCAGCCCACATCCTCGTGCTTGCCGTCCGGCCGCGTGATCCGCACGCCACGAACGCGACCATCCTTGTCGGCAAATAGATCGGTGACGTGGGCTGAGGTCGCGATATCGATGCCTTCGTTCGCCACAGCCTGCAAAAACACCGTTAGCAACTCAGCCCCGAACCGGCTCGGTGACGTATGCATGTGCGGAACCGTATGGCCGGGATACGTAAAATCGGAAATGCACGACAACGGCAACTTGTAACGGTCGACCAGCCAATCGACGGTTTTTGCCGATTCGTTCGCAACGTGTCGCGCGAGATCTTGATCGCACTGGTTCTTCGCTTTGGCGAGAATGTCTTTGTAGAGAATATCAGCCGAGTCCTTGATACCGGCCGCTTCTTGCATCTTGCTGCCGCCGGCAGGGATTTGTCCGCCGGAGAGCGAGGTATTACCCCGTGGCTTGTCATCGCGTTCGAGAATCATGACCTCGACGCCTTTTTCGTGCGCGGCAAGGGCCGCCGTACAGCCACATGCACCGGCGCCAATAATCAAGACGGGAACCGTGACGTCGAATTCTTTGCCGTCTGCCGAAATGATACTGCCCATGACGTTTCTCCCCTGGCACTCTATGGCCTGAATTGACACGATTCCCCGCGAGGGCTAATCGGTCAACAACGATACTGCCAATAAGGGACTGGGAGGAACCGATGGCGCGCAAGAAAAAACGAGTTTTGGTGTTGGTGCCGTTTCCGATGAGCGGTGAGCACTTGGCGATGCGCGAGGCGCAAAGCAAGCAAATCGACCTCGGGCCCGATCTTGAGTTCAGCTACAAGCCGGTCAAATGGGCCGGAACCAATTTCGTTGGTCCGTATGACTATGTCGTCGGCGACTTCACCATGTTGGAAGCGGGCCTCCAGGCGCAAGAAGACGGCTTTGATGCCGTCTGTATCGACACCATGAGCGATTCCGGCGTCGCCGCACTACGCGCGGTGCTCGATATCCCGGTAATCGGGCCAGGGCGGACAACCATCCTCACCGCCATGATGCTCGGCAATAAGTTCGGCATGTTGGTGATGTGGGAACGCTGGCTCGGCCTTTACAAAAAGGTCATGGACGAACTCGGCGTATGGGACAAATACGCGGGCCATCAGTCGATCGGCATGGCGCCGGACCGCTTCAGCCTGTTGGGCGGCGAGGAACGCGTCGTCTTTCCCAAGCTCTTGAAGGCCGGCAAGAAGCTGGTCGATGAGAACGGCGCCGACGTCATCATTCTGGGCTCGACCTCGATGCACCAGGCGCGTGACTTCCTGGCCGAAAAACTACCGGTACCGGTCATCAGCCCGGGCCCGACGTCATATGCCGCCGCGCTCATGATGATCAACCTGCGCCTTTCGCAAAGCCGCAAGTCTTACCCCGCCCCCGTCGGTCGCAGCGACGATTACATCCACGGCATGCTTGATGCCGCTGCGGCCGCGGCCAAAAAAGGCCCGAAGATCGTCGGCGCTGAGGGCGCCAAGAAGAAGGGTGCGAAGAAGAAGAGCGCCAAGAAGCCTGTGGCGAAAAGAAAGCCCGCAAGAAAAGTCGCAAAAAAGAAACCTACACGCCGCAGATAAAGGAGACTTCATCATGGCCAAGGCACTTGTCCTCGTCCCCTTCGCAATGGACGAAGAGGGCGTCAACAATCGCCGGCAACAAGTCAGCACCGTCCAACTCGGACCTGATATCGAGTTCGACTTCCGACCGGTCACGGCCGGTCCGGAGATGTATATGAGCCCGCACGATTTTGTGCTGATGGACCTCGCCATCTTCGAGGCGGGCATGTCGGCGCAAGACGACGGCTATGATGCCGTGTGTATAGACACAATGAGCGACTCGGGCCTCGACGCGCTCCGTTCGGTTCTCGACATTCCGGTCGTCTCGCCCGGCAAACTGTCGATGACTTTTGCGATGAACCTGGGGTCTAAGTTCGGGATGCTCGCCCAGTGGGAGCCGGCGCTGATCCGCACGCAAAAGTTCGTGAAGGCGTTGGGCCTCGAATCATTCTGTGCGGCGATCGAAAGCTACGATTCACCACCCGACTACAAGAACCTTCTTGCCGGCAAAGAAGACAAGACTCTGCCCAAGATGAAAGCAGCGTGCGAACGGGCCATCGACAAGGGTGCCGATGTGATCTGCTTGGGATCGACGACAATGTACCAAGCCGCAGAATACCTAAACGCCGAATTGCCGATACCCGTCATCAATCCCGGGCCGCTGACCTACAAGACGGTCGAAACATTGTTGGCGATGGGGATCAGCCACAGCCGGCGGCCCTATCCCAAGCCGCTCAAGCCACATCCTCAGATGATCCACGCCATGTTCAAGGCGGGTGCCGAAAACGCTGGCAAGTAACCCCACCCGTTGGCCCAGAGCCTCGATAGCGGCTAAGCTGCGCCTCCATTCTCTCGCGCCAAAAAAGGACGCATTGCTTCGTCCCAAGACAAGAATGACAATCATGGCGCGCGGTAGCGCGTCTTTCCCAACCCCGAAAAGGTAATCACACATGACTACGAAGAAGACTTCTGTCGCCGTCGATCGCCGTACCGTTTTGAAAACGTCTGCGGCCGCCGCTGCGGGCGCGATTGTCGGCTTTCCCGCCCTCACCCGATCCGCACAGGCAAAGAAGTATCTCAAGCCGATCGTCGCGGGTCTGAACGCCAAAGAAGGCGATCCCAGCGATATTTCGATTCGGATGATCCCGCAAATCCTGAAAGAAAAATACGACGTCGAACTGGAAATTCAGATTCACCCCTCCTCGACGCTCGGCACCGATCTGTCGCAGCTCGACGCCGTGCAGACCGGCTTCATCGACATCACGTCAAACACCACCTCGCAGTTCACGGCCTACTCGCCGGAGTTCTCCTATGTCGATCTGCCCTACATCATTCGCGACTGGGACATGGCACTGCGGTTCTTCAAATCCGACCTTTGGGCGCGTACCTCGGTCAAGTTCGAGAAGAACGTACCGGTCAAAGTCCTGCCGCCCGTCGGCGCTGGCGGATATCGCCTCTTGTGGAACAACAAGCGTCCGCTGCCCGAGCCCTCCGCAGCAAAGGGCCTCAAGTTCCGCAGCTCGAACTCGGAACTTGAAACGGCCCTCGTTCGCAACTGGGGCGGCAACCCGACGCCAATCTCATGGGTCGAAACCTATACGGCGTTGCAGCAAGGCGTCGTCGACGGCTTCCACGTACAACCGATCTGGACCTTCTTGTTCAAGATGCACGAAGTGCTGAAATACGCGACCGAAGTGAACGCGCTTTATGCCATCCAGTTCCAGGTGATGAACGCCAACACCTTCAACTCGATGCCGGAAGACATCCAAAAGCCGTTCCTGCTCGCAGCGCAAGAGGCGGCCGACATCGCCAATGAGAAGGACCGCGGTCTCGAGGACTTCTACAAGGGCGAACTCCGCAAGGCCGGGATGGAAATCTACACCCCGAGCGCATCGGAAAAAGCCAAATGGGTCGCAGGCGGCGAAAAGGTCTGGGACACCGCTAAGGGGATCGACAAATCCGACCTCGACAGTATGAAAGCACTGCAGGGCTCGGCCTAACAAAGAGCCACGCCCCCACCAAAAACCCCCGGGCCTTTTGGGTCCGGGGGTTTTTTTGTGGTCAATGCCGGCTGTAGATCCAGACGCGCTACTTCACGCCTTGCATCACGTAGAACACCTCGCAACCGACCCGCGCCCCTTGGGGATGGGCGTCGGTTTCGAGAGGTTTTGGCCCCAACGTCGTCTCGTCTGTTTCGGGATGCTCGCTGCGCTCAAGGTAGCCACCGGTCGCTACGCGAAACCCAGCGTTGCGCGCCAACGCAGCCGTGTCGGTCGAGTTGATCTTCGCCCAAAACGGTTCGGCATTGTTCAACGTCTGCCAGTCGTGGATGACCTGTTCGTAAAGATCCATGTCTTTGTACGGCAATCCCAATTCGAGATGAATCATCATCCCACCGGGTCGCAACACGCGGTGGCATTCTTCAATGATACGCGTCAGCGCAGGCGACGAGGTTTCATGGAACAGCAAATGCGAAACCACCAAGTCGAAATGTCCGTCCGGAAAATCAATGGCCTCGGCATTTTGTTGAGAGAAATGAATCCGGCGACCGAGCGCTTCGGCCCGGGCATGCCCATAGCGCAACAAGGGGGCCGCGACATCGATCGCATGCACCTGGGCGTATGGGAAATGCTTTGGATAGGCGAGCGTCGCCTGTCCGATGGAACAACCCATGTCGAGAATCCGATCGGGGCGGAACTCAGGATAGTTGTGCCGAAGGTATGAACACACGGTGCGGCCGCGTGCGTCATGTAACGGCCCCTGGGTGCCGCAGACATTAATGAATGTCCCTCGATCAAAAATCGCGCCGGCGCGCAGGTCGTTTTCGGTGACCTCTGACGCGTAGCCGCCCGGCATCGCATGAATATCGACGGCGGACATATAGCGCGGGATTTCCAGCGACGGATTCAGCCTGAGACTGCCACCCGTCTTGCCCCCGTTCCGGGCGGCCCGAATCAGATCTGGCAACTGCCGAGCAACGCTCTGCTCGACGCTATCCCACATCACCTCTTGCGCGAGGCGCGTCAGCGAGCCCCACATCTGATGATAGGGATCTCCGTCCATGGCATCGCGAAGCTCCACTCGCGACTTCGGCGCTCGGCCCCTGGCGCGTGTGAATTTCGGTATCACCCGTGTATGCGCGGCGTCTCGCGTACCCGGTCCGACATCGGTCGAAATATGGGTCTTAAGCGTGAACGCAAATTCCTGCCGTGCCAGCTCATCATGGTTGGTGCGCGGCAAAACACCGTGGTCTGCTTGATGCAACATGACGCCCCCTTGACAAGAATCGATCATAGCGCACCCAGGCCAGTTCCGACCTCATGGAAAAGAATCCTGTGGAATCAGATGCTTCGCCAACGTGATCCCACGGTTCAGGACGAATGCCGGTTTTTAAGTTGTCGTAGGGGAACCATTGGCATGTAATTGGCGTGCGGGGCGCGTTTGGGAGAAGCGCTTCAGCGAACAAAATAGGAGGCACTATGTCCAACAAACGATTCACGAGGCGTGACGCCTTGAAGACCGGCGCCGGCGCCGCCACGGCCGGTGCGGTGCTCACCGGTTTTCCGGCGCTTACGCGCTCAGCACAGCAAAAGAAGTTTCTAAAGCCCATCGTTGCCGGCCTGAATGGCAAAGAAGGGGATCCAACCTACACATCGGTTTCGGACGTTCCGCGTATCCTGCGTGAGAAGTACGACATCGAGGTCGATTTCCAAATCCATCCGTCGTCCACATTAGGGACGGACTTGTCGCAGCTTGACGCCGTGCAAACGGGCTTTATCGACATCACGAGCAACGTCACCACGCAGTTCATGCGCTATGACCCGGCGTTTGCATTTCTCGACCTGCCCTACATCGTGACCGGTTGGGACCAATACTTGCGTATCGCCAAGTCCGAGGTCTGGAAACAACAGGCGGCGCAATTCGAGAAGGGCGTTGGCGTCAAGGTCCTGCCACCCGTCGGGGCTGGCGGTTACCGGATGTTCTGGAATAACAAGCGGCCGCTAAAAACGCCGGCCGACGCAGCAGGCCTCAAGATGCGCTCGGTGACATCGCCGATCGTGATCGAATTGCTCCGGGCCTGGGGCACCAACCCGACGCCGGTTCCGTGGGTTGAAACCTATACGGCGCTTCAACAGGGCGTTGCTGATGGGTTCCATGTCCAACCGATTTGGACCTTTAAGTTCAACATGTACGAAGTGCTGAAATACGCCACCGAGGTAAAGGCGATCTTCGGTATTCAGTTCCAGGTCATGAACATCAACACCTGGAACGCGATCCCGGAAAGCATCCAGGGACCGATGATGCTTGCGTTCCAAGAGGCCGCCGAAGGGGCCAACGAACGCGACCGTGCAGCGGAGGACTTCTTCAAGGACGAGCTCCGTGGCGTCGGGATGGAGATCTACACCCCAACGTCGTCTGAATTTGCTCAGTGGCAGGAAAAAGGCCGTTCGGTCTGGGGTACGGCCGGTAAAGATATCGATCGTTCGATCATCGAAAAGACCGTCGCTCTGAGCTAACTCGGGAAGAATTACCTTTCTCACGATTGGGGCTGGCCCGCGGGGCCGGCCCCTTTTTTTGACACGTCCCAGGTCACGCCTCACCCTGGATTGGTCAAAACGGCTGACGCCGATCCATTAGAAGAAAAACAAGGGAGCAAGGAATGGCTCGACCACACACATGCTTTATTCAGGCGCAGGCACTGCCTTGGCGCAAAGGACTCTACGGCGGCGGGCGGCCGGATGTACGCAGCAAGGTGCTGAGCATCGACAAGAAAAAGGGCGATTCAACATGCGTCCTGCGCTATCCCGAAAAATACCGTCGGCGCGGCAAAGAGTTTGTGCGTGCCCATGAGGAATTCTTCGTGCTCGACGGCACCATCAAGATCAATGGCATCGAATACGGCAAGCATTCCTACGCGTTCTTTCCCGCAGGTCATGTCCGCCGCGATGTCTCGAGCCGCGACGGTGCCGTTCTCCTAACGACGTTTGCCGCCCAACCAACCGTCGAGCAAGGCGATCCGGAAAAGGGTCTCTACGACAAGAAGCTCCTCATCGAACAGATCAACACGCTCGAGATTCCCTGGGACCCGGGACTAGTCGACCCGCAACTTCAGGCTGGCGTCGCGATCAAGCCCCTCCGCACCGATCCTCACACCGGCGAGACATCGTTCATCTACAGCTCTGCCGCCCACCGGGTGCCCCCAAAAGGCAAGAAACCGCGATGGACCCACTCGATGGTCGAAGAGATCTTCGTGCTCGACGGTGAGTATGTCTTTGCCGACGCCGGCGTCATGGGCCCGGGCGGCTATGTCTGGTGGCGCGAGCACGTCTATCAAGGGCCATCCGGCTCCATACCCGGCTTCAATCTCTGGGTGCGAACGGTCAACGGGCCGATGCACAACATCTTTGAAAAGAAAAAACACCCAATGGACTGGAATCCGAAATACCGGCCCAAACTGCCCGCTGAGCTTAAGCGCTATGCCAAGCCATATGACCCAGCAGCGAAATATTGATCGCGGCGTGCCCAGGCCCGGTGCCTCTGGGGATTGAGTGAATGAGCCAAATAGCCTCTAATCGGGGTAATCTAGCTCCTTGAAGTCGAGAACACGGCTTAAAACAGGAATCGGCGCTATCACGTGCTGCAAAGGGAGGAAGACCAGTATATGACCAAGACCATTTCGCGCCGCCAGGCGCTCAAAACAACGGGTGCTGCCGTCGCTGCTGGCGCGGCGATTTCCGGATTTCCGGCGCTGACTCGGTCGGCGCAAGCCAAGAAGTTTCTCAAGCCGCTCGTCGCTGGGCTTAACGCCAAAGAGGGTGATCCGACGGACATTTCTGTTCGTCTCATTCCAGGCATCCTTCGCGAAAAATACGACGTCGAACTCGACATTCAGATCCATCCTTCGTCGACGCTCGGCACGGACGTCTCGCAACTCGAAGCGGTCCAGACCGGCTTCATCGACATCACCTCAAACACGAGCTCCCAGTTCACGGTGTTCGATGACGCCTTCTCGTTCGTCGACCTGCCCTACATCATTCCGGACTGGGATACCGGCGAACGGCTCTTTAAGTCCGACCTGTGGAAGCAGCAGTCCGCCCAGTTCGAAAAGAACGTTCCTGTCAAAGTCATGCCGCCGGTGGGCGCCGGTGGGCATCGGATGCTGTGGAACAACAAGCGGCCGCTGCAAACCCCTGCCGACGTCAAAGGCTTGAAGTTCCGGTCGACGCGTTCTGATCTCGTGATCGAACTCGTGCGCAACTGGGGCGGCAATCCGACGCCAATTCCTTGGGTCGAGACCTATACGGCTATCCAGCAGGGCGTCGTCGACGGCTATCACGTTCAGGCCATTTGGACGTTCTTGTTCAAGATGCACGAGGTGCTGAAGTACGCGACCGAAGTCAACGCGTCGTTCGCTATCCAGTTCCAGGTCCTGAACGCCAATACCTGGAATTCGATGCCGGAGGACATCCAAAAACCTTTTGCACTTGCCGCACAAGAAGCTGCCGATATCGCGAACCAAAAAGACCGCGAATTGGAAGACTTCTACAAGGGCGAACTGCGCAACGCCGGGATGGAGATTTACACCCCGACCAAAAGCGAGTTCGCCAAGTGGCAAGAAGCTGGGCAAAAGGTCTGGACCAGCGCGGGCAAAGATGTGCCGAAATCGGTCGTCGACGCCGCGGTAGCGCTCCAAACCTCGAGCTAAACGTCTCCGCAGAATGGCTGAGGGCGGTCCTGATCTAGTCGGGACCGCCCTCACCCATGTCTAACTCTAGCCCTGGGCGAGAAGAGGTAGCGATGGCGGGCTTTCAGAAATTGATCGAGTGGCTGGACGGGTTATCCCGTTACACCGTCGTCGTCTTCGTCATCACCATAACGGTGGTCATGCTGGCGCAGGTCTTCTTCCGCTACGTGATCAACTCGTCACTCCAGTGGTCGGAGGAAATCAGCATTTGGGCGCTGATCTGGATGGTCTTTGTGGGCTCGGCTGTGATCATGCGCGATTGGGCCCATATCAATATCCCGACCTTCACAAACCTTCTGCCGATAAAGATTCGACCCTACTTTCTTATCTTCTCAAAGATCGCGACGATCCTTTTTCTGCTTACGGTGATTTGGTTCGGCTTCAAGGTCTTCAACCAGACCTTTCACGCGCGATCGCCAAGCCTCAACCTGTCCACCCGATGGGCCAAGCTGGCCATTCCGGTTGGCGCGGTCTTGATGACCGTTTTTGCGGCCAACGCGATGCTACTCGACCTTATCAATCTGCGTCGCGGCAACGACGCGCATTTCGAAAATCAAGGCAACCCAGGCCTCGAGTAGGATTAATCGATGGAAATCGTTGCGCCATATCTACTCATTCCGTTCGGGATTCTACTGATCCTTGGCATCCCAGTCGCATTTGCGCTTGGGCTGGCGTGCGTCATTTTCCTTTTCTTCTCCGGGACAACCATCCCACCGTTGATTTTGATCACCGAGATGTTCACCGCGGTGAATCAGTTTGCGCTGCTCGCGCTGCCCATGTTCGTCCTGACAGGCGAGCTTCTGAATCGTTGCGATATCACCGAGAAACTCGTCGAGGTGGCGCGGCTCATGGTCGGCTGGCTCAAGGGTGGCTTGGCCCACGTCAACATCCTGACGTCGATGTTCTTTGCCGGAATCTCTGGATCGGTGCTCGCCGACGCCGCCTCGCTCGGTCCAATTCTCATTCCGGCTATGATCCGCGAGCGCTACCCACCGGCATTCTCCGCCGCCGTCACCGCGGCGAGCGCGGTGATCGGCGCCATTATTCCGCCCAGCACCGTGGCGATTATTATCGGCGGCCAGCTCCAAATCTCGATCGGCGGTCTTTTTGCCGGCGGCATCATCCCAGGCGTTTTGATCGGCGCCGCCCTCATGGTGACGGCCTACGTGATCAGTGCTCGCCGCGGTTATGGCGACATGCATGCTTTTGAGGGCATCGTGCCGATCGCCAAGGGCGGCGCAAAAGCGGCGCCAGCGCTGCTCATCCCCTTCATCATTTTGGGTGGCATCCTTGGCGGCATATTCACGCCCACAGAGGCGGGTGCCGTAGCCGTGCTCTACACGCTGCTTATAGGCACGTTTTACTATCGCACGCTCGACATGAAGAACTTGATCGAGGCGATGATCGGCACCGCGAAAGTGACCGCGTCGGCGTTGGTGATCGTCTCCACAGCGATTGTCTTCAGCCGCATCCTGACGTTCTTCCGGATCCCCCAGGAAATTCTCGAACTGTTGATCGCTATTTCGGATGACCGCGTGGTCATGGCGCTCATCCTCATTGGCTTTTTCTTGATCATGGGAACGTTCATGGACGCCCTGGCCAACATGATCATTCTTGGGCCCTTGCTGATGCCTGTCGCCATTGCGGATGCCGGATTGGGCATGACCGAAATCCAATTCGGTCTGTTCCTGATGATCAGCCTCCTGCTCGGCCTCATCACGCCACCGCTCGGGCTCCTCTTATTCATAACCGGGCCTATAGCGAAAGAATCGCTAGAAAAGGTCTCCCTTGCCGTCATCCCCTTCCTGGTCGCCGAGTTGGTGGTCTTGCTGCTGATCGTGTTCGTACCTTCGATCACGATGGCCATTCCCCGCGCCCTCGGGCTCGGCGGTTAGGACGGCTTAGTCGGCCGTCAGCGCAGCGATACCGCCGTCGACATTGAGGCCAGCGCCCGTGATGTAGCTGGCTTCGTCACTCGCCAAAAAAAGCATCGGGCGGGCCACCTCTAGAGGCTCGCCATAACGTTTGATCGGGACATGATTGGCGCCGGCTTGCCCATCGCCACCGGCAAGCGGCTTTCGACCGGGCGGTTTGATCATTGGCGTATCGATCGGTCCGGGCAAAACCGCATTGCAGCGGATTTTCCAACCGGACTCAGCGCAATAGCGGGCGACCGACCTTGTGTATTGCAAGACCGCTGCTTTGCTTGCGCCGTAGGCGGTCCGCATGGGCCACCCCTTTTGCGCCGCGATCGACGAGATGTTGACGATCGCGCCGCCATGTTCGCGCATCACCGGAATGACCGCGCGGCACCCCAACAACGTGCCCTCAGCATTGACCCGATTCACCCGACGCCAAATATCAAGGCCGATGACATCGGGCTCCTGCGGCGGCGCCTCTTCGCCACTGACGCCGTTAATCCCGGCACAATTCAACAGGATGTCGATACGACCGCCATGCCGTTCGGCTTCGCCGATGACCGACGCCCAACGATCCTCGTCCGTCACGTCATGACGGAGAAACAACGCATCCCCGCCACAATGGTCGCGCCACGTATCGTCATCGACGAACTGAAGATCCGTCCCCACGACCTTGGCGCCCTCAGCCGCAAACAATCGCGCTGCCGCTAGGCCGATTCCTGATGCGGCTCCGGTTATGACCGCGACCTTGTCTTCCAATCGCGCCATCAGGTCACCGCCAAACCACCATCGACCGGCAAGGCGGAACCAGTGATATAGGTCGAGTCATCGCTCGCGAGAAACAGGATCGCAGCCGCCACTTCGGCGGCTTCGCCATACCGCCGCATCGGGACATGCGGTGCCTCGGGTTCACCGGGGCGCGTTTCACCGGTCATCGGCACAAACATAGGCGTGTGGATGCCGCCTGGGTGTACCGAGTTGCACCGGATGTTTTGCCCCGCTCGGGCGCAGTGCAGTGCAATCGACTTCGTGATCTGCCAAATGGCAGCCTTACTTGCCCCGTAAGACACGGCCCCTGGAACACCGACCCAGCCGGCAATCGACGACACGTTGACGATCGACCCGCCGCCGGATGCGGCCATCGCGGGGATTGCCTGTTTGCAGCCAAGCATCGTGCCTTCGACATTCACCGCATGGACGGCGCGGAAATCGTCCATGCTGACGTTCTCAATATCTTGGTTTTCAGGGACGCCACCGCCCGGCGTGTTGATCCCGGCGCAGTTCACCAGGACGTCCAGCCCTTCGTAATCTTCGCCAGCACGGATCAGAACGTTGCGCCACTCGCGTTCGCTCGCAACGTCGTGCCGCACCGGAATAGCGCGGGCCGCGCCGTTCCCCAACAAATCGTCGTCAATCGCCCGGATATCGGTCGCAAGAACTTTCGCGCCTTCGCGAAGGAACAGCGCAACCGTAGCCGCGCCAATACCCGACGCAGCGCCGGTTACTATTGCTACGCGCCCATCGAGCCGCTTACCGGGCGAGGCGATTGTGTGATCTTCGGTCGCACCATCTGGTTCCATCGCTACAGATTGTAGCTGCGTTCCCCATGCGCCGTCAGGTCTAACCCTTCGGTTTCTGACTCCGGGTCGACTCGCAGACCGACCAGGGCACGCACCGCAACCACGATCACAACGGTTGCAATGGCCGACCACGCCACGGTCACCATCACACCGATAAGTTGGTCAACCAGTTGGCCGCCAACGCTCGTCCCTACCGGAAGGCCTAGACCACCCAGTCCGGTCGCGGCGAACGGTGCCAACAACAGGATGCCCAGAATGCCGCCAACACCATGGACCGCAAAAACATCGAGGGAATCGTCGATCTTCAATCGCGTCTTGATCAAACCGACCGCGTAATAGCACACGACGCCACCGGCGAGGCCGAGGACCAAGCCACCCGCTGGGCCGACGAAGCCCGAGGCAGGGGTGATGGTCGCAAGACCAGCGACCATCCCAGTAACGATACCGACCAAACTGGGGCGCCCGAACTTGGTCCATTCGATCACGACCCAAACCAAGGACGCTGTCGCGGCCGAAATGTGGGTCACAAGCATCGCCATTCCAGCGCTCCCATCGGCCGCCAAGGCGCTACCCGCGTTGAAGCCGAACCAGCCGACCCACAACATCGCGGCCCCCATCATTGTCAGGCCCGGATTGTGCGGCGGTATCAGTTCACGCGGAAAGCCGCGCCGACCGCCGAGAAAGACGGCGATGATCAACGCGGAAGTCCCCGCCGTTGCGTGGACCACCAGGCCGCCCGCGGAATCGAGAACCCCGAGATCGGCCAGGAACCCACCCCCCCAAATCCAGTGGGCAACCGGGGCGTAAACGAGAATCAACCAAGCGCCACTGAACAAGAGAACATGGGCGAAACGAATACGCTCGACATAAGCGCCGACAATCAATGCTGGGGTGATGATCGCGAAGGTCATCTGAAACATGAAGAAGACGGTTTCGGGGATGTCGCCCGCCAGGGCGTCTGCATCGACACCCGTGAGAAAGGCTTTACCGAACCCGCCAATCCAGGGCTGCGCGCCGCCGCCGTCACCAAATGCAATGCTATAGCCGACGATGAGCCACAGTACCGAGGCAAGGCAAGCAATCGCAAAACACTGCATGAGAACCGAAAGAACGTTCTGCGCCCGAACCAACCCGCCATAAAACAGGGCCAACCCCGGCAGCGTCATGAACAGCACCAACGCCGTCGCGGTCAGGATCCAGGCCGTGTTCCCAGTGTTGAGCGTCGCGTCCTGGGCCAGCGCGGAATGCGGCACGATGGCCAGCCCGATCGACAGAACTGTCAGCACAAAAAAGTCCCGCGCCGCGCTGTAGATGCTCTTCATGATCTAACTCCTCCAAAACCGCGTGGTCGCGCCAAAGCTTTGAAGGACAATGCAGGGGCTATGCCAGCGAAACCGACACTTAAGCCTTTGATTTCAAAAAGTATTTTTCTTGGTACTTGGCTGCCTCGATGCCTGACGATTAGGCCGACCGCCCAGTTCTTAGGCATATCTTCTTGACCCCGGCGGGGCCCGCATCGGTTACAGTGCCGGGCTACAAAAAACAAGGAGGGATGGCATGAGCAACGTTCGGCCGATCATGCGGCAAATTGTCAAACACAATGGGACGGTCTATTTGGCGGGACAGGTCGCGCGCAACGCGCCCGATGGCGATGTCACCGCGCAAACCAAGGACATCCTCGACGCCATCGACAAACTTCTGGCCGAGGCCGGGACGGACAAGACCAAGCTCCTTCAGGCTCAGATTTGGCTGACCGATATCACCACGCAGTTTTCCGACATGAACGCGGTGTGGAATGCCTGGGTCGACGAAGCCACCGCACCCGCGCGAGCTTGTGTCCAGGCGCAGCTCGCGTCACCGCAGTACAAAGTGGAGATCATGGTCACCGCCGCCGCGTAAGACAAAAGGCTTGTCCGACCGGCGCGGGTCTCGCGCCACTACATGATCTGTTGCGGAGTCGGTACCGTGGTTGCCTTGTCGTCGAGATCGAATGCAAGACCCCAACGCGCCTTCTTGACGATCTGACCAAACAGATGAAGGAAGGTGAGAATCGCCTCGTCAGATAACGTGAGAGCAACGTCCTTGCCATCTTTGGGCACGAAAACAATTGAGTGGGCGCCGGTTGCCACGGTGCCCGCTTTCAGTTTGACGATAAGTAATGGGGCATCGCCAAGCGGCAAGGCCTTTGCCTTGTCTTCATAGGTTTTTTTGAAGTTGGCGTTAGAGACGGCGGCCTGGCGCTTGAAGGCAACCACGGACCGCTTCGCTTGAGGGGTGGTCTGGGCCGCAACTTCCGGCGCGGTCTCCAAACGGCGCACCAGCAATTCCCATAACAGGCGGCTGATCCGACGCGTCAGCCATAGTCGGATTTCCGTGCCTTCGTGGGTGTTGACCCGCAACAGCAGGCGATCCTCTTCGGTCTGGTAGCTGAAGTTGAACTGATGAAGCTTTGCCACACCGCATTGTAGAGCAGGGCAGCACCTGCCCCGCCAATAGGGAAGCCGGAGGCCGCGGAACAATCCGTTCTTGACGTCGAGGCCCAGGCGCCTATTTAAACTAAATAGTTATTTAACTAAATGGTTTCTCAATGATTCAGTCCTTGGACGTGACGTTTTCCGCTCTCGCCGATCCCACCCGGCGCGCGATTCTGGCTCGGTTAGCCCATGGCGAAGCCCCTGTCACGGAACTTGCCGCACCCTTTGATATGAGCCTACCGGCGGTTTCAAAGCACCTGAAGGTCCTGGAAAAGGCAGGCTTGATTGCCCGTGGCCGCAGCGCCCAGCGCCGCCCCTGTCGGCTTGAGGTCGGTCCGCTGCGCGATGCCATGAATTGGATCGACGGCTATCGCCGATTCTGGGAGGGCAGCCTCGACCACCTCGACGATTACCTCAAAACACTCGCCCCGGAGGACCGGACATGACCACGGCCCTAAACACCAGCACGGCGGAAGACGATCTGGCGCTAACGATCGAACGCCTGTTCGATGCCCCGATCGACCTCGTCTACGCTGCCTGGACCCAGAAGAAAAACCTCGCGCAATGGTCCTGTCCGCGCGATATGACCCTGATGGCCGTCGAATTCACCGGAGAGTCGGTAGCGGCGGGTGCGCCCTATCGGCTGTGCATGAGGGCCGCCGATGGGGAAGATTTTTGGTTAAGCGGAACCTATCGCGACGTCGTGCCGCTTCAGCGTTTGTCCTATACCGCGGCGTAAGAGGACGCCGAGGGCAACCGCGGGCACGAAACACTCATCACATTAACCTTCGAGCGGGTTGGCTCCCGAACAAAACTCGTGATGCATCGAGCGCGATTCACGACGATCTCGGCCCGCGACAGCCACCACGAAGGCTGGGCCAGCACCCTGGAAAGCCTCGCCGCCTATTTGCGACAGGCGTCATAGAGGCCTAGCGCAGCGGGTTCTCGTCGCTCATGTAAATCGTCACGGCCTGAAATTTGCCGTCTTTGAAGCGAAACACATTGCAGTTCGAGGCGCGCTCAACGCCATCATCGTGGCGCACCCGCAATGCGTTGAACTGGACCGCGACCGACTGGTTGGCCACGTCGACGACCGGGTTGAAATCGCCGTGCCAAATCGTTTTGAACCCGGCGAAAAAGTCGGTGAACATCCGCTTAATGTCCTGGTCGCGCCCTTTATGGGTCAGTTGGTCGGTTTGAATCGTCAGCGTTGCATCCGTCGCAAAACAATCAATGGCGGGTTCTAGCCGTTTGAGATCGACATTGCCGAAGTAGTGTTCGGTCACCGCAGCCAGCAATTGGTCGGCATTGAGGTCGGCCATAGGAAGCTCCACGCTAGATTTGGTGCGGGTGGAGGGAATCGAACCCCCACTCCCTTACGGGAACCAGATTTTGAGTCTGGCGCGTCTACCAATTCCGCCACACCCGCATTTGAGGCGCGCATGATAGCCGCGCGCGATGCCCGGTCAACATCGCTGCCATTGCCCCGATTCCGCCTGCCTGCTACACCGCCCCTGTGTTGAGACGTCTCTACGATTGGGTCATGGGGTTGGCAGGGCACCGCCACGCGGTACCGGCGCTTGCGCTGGTCTCGTTCGCGGAAAGCTCGTTCTTTCCCATT
>CALJDF010000074.1 GCA_938023835.1 uncultured Alphaproteobacteria bacterium | reverse complement strand
GCATTCGATGGACGAAGCCTGGGAAATTCTCGAGGAAACCGGCCTGCCGGCGATCATCCGCCCGTCGTTTACGCTGGGCGGCACCGGCGGCGGCGTCGCCTATAACCGCGACGAATTCGAGGAAATCGTCCGCCGTGGCATCGATGCATCGCCAACCTCCGAAGTGCTGGTCGAGGAATCGATCATCGGCTGGAAGGAATACGAGATGGAAGTCGTCCGCGACCGCGCGGACAACTGCATCATTATTTGCTCGATCGAGAACGTCGATCCGATGGGCGTGCATACCGGCGATTCGGTCACCGTCGCGCCTGCATTGACGCTGACCGACAAGGAATACCAGATCATGCGCAATGCCTCGATTGCGTGTTTGCGCGAGATCGGGGTCGAGACCGGTGGCTCGAACGTTCAATTCGCGGTCGATCCCAAAACCGGTCGCCTCGTCGTCATCGAACTGAACCCGCGGGTGTCGCGCTCTTCGGCGCTGGCGTCAAAGGCCACCGGCTTTCCGATCGCCAAGGTCGCGGCACGGTTGGCCGTGGGCTACACGCTGGACGAACTCGACAACGACATCACCAAGGTGACGCCGGCCTCCTTCGAACCGACGATCGATTACGTCGTAACCAAAATCCCGCGCTTTACCTTTGAGAAGTTCCGCGGCGCCGAGGCATTGTTGTCGACCTCGATGAAATCGGTCGGCGAGGCGATGTCGATCGGTCGCACCTTCGCGGAAAGCCTCCAAAAGGCGCTGCGCTCGATGGAGACCGGCCTAACCGGCCTCGATGAGGTCGAGATTCCGGATTTCGACGGCCACGACCTCAACACCATCCGCGCCGCGTTGAGCAAACAAACGCCGGATCGGATCTTGCTGATCGCCCAGGCCATTCGCGCCGGAATGAGCCTGGAAGACATCCGCGACTGCTGTTTCTACGACAGGTGGTTCCTCGAACAGATCGCCGCCATCGTCGCTGAAGAGGAACGGGTTCGGGTCGACGGACTGCCCGAGACCCGGGCCGGCCTAGCCGCCATGAAGCGCTTGGGATTTGCCGATGCTCGGTTGGCGCAGCTTTGCGGCAAGACGGAAGAGGATGTCCGGGCGCTACGGGCATCGTTGAAGGTGCACCCGTCGTACAAGCGCGTGGATACCTGCGCGGCGGAGTACGAGTCGCACACGCCCTACATGTATGCGACCTACGAATACGACAGTACCGAAGGCAGCGACGCACCCGAGAGCGAAGCCGCGCCGAGCGACCGCAACAAAGTGATCATTTTGGGCGGCGGCCCGAACCGGATCGGTCAAGGGATCGAATTCGATTATTGCTGCGTCCACGCCGCCTACGCGCTGACCGAGGCGAATTACGAAACGATCATGATCAACTGCAATCCCGAGACTGTGTCGACCGACTACGACACCTCGGATCGATTGTACTTCGAGCCGCTGACCACCGAGGACGTGCTTGAGATCGTGCATGCCGAAAAAGCCAACGGCACGCTGAAGGGCGTGATCGTACAGTTCGGCGGGCAGACGCCACTGAAACTGGCGGGCGATCTCGCGGCGGCGGGCGTTCCCATTCTCGGGACATCGCCCGACGCGATCGATCTTGCCGAGGATCGTGAAAGGTTCCAGCAATTGCTGGCGAAGGTGAACCTCAAACAGCCGCCGAACGGGATTGCGTTTACAGCCGAAGACTCCGAGATCGTAGCAGAAGAACTGGGCTACCCCGTGGTGATTAGGCCGTCCTATGTGTTGGGGGGGCGGGCGATGGAGATCGTGCGTGATCGCACCTCGCTGCGGCGCTACATCGGTGAAGCAGTGCGGCTTTCGGCCGGCAACCCGGTTCTGATCGACGGCTACCTCGAAAACGCCATCGAGATCGATGTCGATGCCATCGCCGACGGCACCGACGTCTTTGTTGCCGGCATCATGGAACACATCGAAGAGGCCGGCATTCATTCGGGCGACTCGGCGTGTTCGCTGCCGCCCTATTCGCTGACCGACAAGACCATCGCCGAGCTGCGACGCCAAGCCGAAATCCTGGCGCGTGCACTGAACGTCGTTGGATTGATGAATATCCAGTTCGCCGTGAAAGGCGATGAAATCTTCATCCTGGAGGTCAACCCGCGGGCCAGCCGCACCGTGCCCTTTGTCGCCAAAGCGATCGGCAAACCGATTGCCAAGATCGCCTCGCGGATCATGGCCGGCGAAAAACTCGCCGACTTCGACCTGACAATGACCAGCCCGCAGCACGTCGCCGTAAAAGAAGCGGTGTTTCCGTTCGCTCGGTTCCCCGGCGTCGATACGTTGCTTGGCCCCGAGATGAAATCGACCGGCGAGGTCATGGGCATCGACACGAACTTCGAGCGCGCGTTTGCCAAATCGCAAATCGCCTCGGGCACCAGCTTGCCCCAGAGCGGCAAGGTCTTCGTTTCGGTGCGGGACAGCGACAAACCGCTATTAGAGGACGCCGTGCGCCAGCTGATCGATCTTGGGTTTGGCATCGTCGCCACGCGCGGCACGGCAGCCTATCTCAGCGACGCCGGGATTGCCGTGGAGCGCGTCAACAAAGTTCTCGAAGGGCGGCCCCATATCGTGGACGCCATGAAGAACAGCGATATCCAATTGGTGTTCAACACAACGGATGGATCGCAGGCCGTGGCCGATAGTTTCACCTTGCGGCGCACTGCGTTAACCCACGGCATCCCCTACTACACCACCGCGGCAGGGGCGCGGGCGGCCGTCATGGCCATCGCGCGGCTGCGCGAAGGCAGCCTTGATGTCGCCCCGCTGCAATCCTATTTCTAACGCGAGAAAGTGATCCGGCGCGCATCCCTCTGATGCAACGCCAGCGCGGTTACTGCTAAGATTACCTTATGGACAAAGAACCGATGACCGCCGCCGGCTACACCCGGCTCGAAGAAGAACTGCGCCGCTTGAAAACCGAAGAGCGCCCATCCGTGATCAAAGCGATCGAAGAGGCGCGCGCCCATGGCGACCTTTCGGAGAATGCCGAATACCACGCCGCTAAAGAGCGCCAAGCCTGGATCGAGGGTCGGCTGGAGGAAATCGAGGGCAAGGTCAGCCGTGCCGAAGTCATCGATCCGTCCAAACTCTCCGGCGATACCGTGATGTTCGGCGCCACCGTGACGGTGGTCGACGAGGACACCAACGAAGAATCCACCTACCAGATTGTCGGGACCGAAGAAGCCGATATCAAACAAGGACTTTTGTCGGTCGCCGCCCCCTTGGCGCGCGCGTTGATCGCCAAATCGGTCGGCGAATCGGTCGACGTGCAGACCCCCAAGGGGCCGCGCTCCTACGAGATTCTTTCTCTCAAGTACGAATAGGCTAGGCGATCGGTCGTCTAGTCGGCCTCCAGGGGCACCCCCGGCTGAACCTTGCTGGCCCGGATCGCAAGCGAGCTTTTGACGTGGGCAACATTGGGCGCGGCCGTGAGCGAACCCGTGAGAAAACTTTGATACGCATCCCAATCGCGGGCAACGATCTTCAACAGAAAATCGACTTCGCCCGCCAACATGTGGCACTCGCGCACCATGGGCCAATCAGCACAGCGTTCTTCAAAAGCCACGAGATCGTTCTCGGCCTGTGAATCGAGACCGACCATCGCAAACACCGTGACGTCGAACCCGAGCGACTTCGCGTCGAGATCGGCGTGATAACCGCGAATGAAGCCATCGCGCTCCAGCGCGCGGACGCGACGAAGGCACGGTGGGGCCGAAATCCCGGCGCGTCTTGCGAGGTCGACATTAGTCATGCGACCGTCTGCCTGCAGGTCCGACAGTATTCTCTGGTCGATGTCGTCGAGTTTGTCTCTGGCCATTGGCCCTCCTGCTTTTCGCGCCAGACATTATAATAATGTTTCGTGTTCGTGAAAGATTGTTGCGCATGACTGACCAGCCGCCCGTGTGTTGGGTGCTGTCCGACGGCAAAGCCGGGACCGAAAACCAATGCCTCGGGCTGGCCGAGGCCTTGGGGGTGTCTTTTGCCGTGCATCGATTGCAACGGCGACCCGCGACCGACTGGCTGCCGGCCCGCTTTTGGGCCGCAACGGGAACCCTGGCGCGATCATGGGCGGCTACCGCGCCCGGATTGGAGCCGCCATGGCCGCGGTTGTTGATCGCCGCGGGACGACCCAGCGTCGGCCCCGCTGTCGCGGTGCGGCGGGCCGCGGGAGGCGCAACATTTGTCGTTCAACTCCAGGACCCGCGCGTCGCCCCCCGACACTTCGACCTCGTCATTCCACCCGAGCATGACGACCTGGCGGGACACAACGTGCTGCCAACACTCGGCGCCATGCACCGCGTGACGCCCGCCAAACTGACCGAGGCGGCGGCAGCCTGGCGCGCCCGCTTTGCGGCTTTGCCGGCACCGCGTCTCGCCGTTTTGATCGGCGGTACCAGCAAACACCACCGAATGACGCCGGCGGTCGCCCAACACCTTGGTGAGCAACTCCGGGCGTTTTGTGTGTCCAGCGGTGGCGGCCTGATGGTCACCGCCTCGCGCCGCACCGACCCCGCAAGCCAAACTGCGCTCAAGGGCGCTCTAGAAGGTTTACCGGGCGATTTTTGGGATGGCACCGGCGACAACCCGTATTTCGGGATGCTCGCCGTCGCCGACGGGATCGTGATTACAGAAGATTCGGTCACCATGGCGTGCGAGGCCGCCGCCACCGGCAAACCGGTTTTTGTCGCTCAAATGGCGGGCACGAGTGACAAATTCGACCGCTTTCACGCCGCCCTCGAGAAGCGCGGCATCAGTCGGCCGTTCGATGGTACCTGGAAATCGTGGCCGTATCCGCCCCTCTTTGAGGCGGCCCGGGTCGCCGGCGTCATTCGGCAACGGTTGGACCTGCCCGCGCGCGGCTAGGGTCGCTGTAACAGCACACTTTGTCGCTGGCGAGTGGTTGCAAAGCCTTTGCAAAACGCTATTTTTTAGGTTGCCATGCGTTTTGTGCATGGCTCGTTCCTAAAGCTCGCCGGAGGGTCCATGTCACAACACCACCATAGCCGCGTCTTGATTCTGGGATCCGGACCCGCCGGACTGACCGCCGCCATCTATACCGCGCGTGCCAACTTGGAACCGATGCTGGTGCACGGCATCCAGCCGGGCGGCCAAATGACCATCACCACCGATGTCGAGAACTATCCGGGCTTCGCCGAGGTCATACAGGGGCCGTGGCTAATGGAGCAGATGCAAAAGCAGGCCGAAGCGGTGGGGACCAAAATGGTCGCCGATATCATCACCGAGATTGACCTTTCGCGACGCCCCTTTCGGGCGGTTGGGGACTCGGGCGACACCTACACCGCCGACGCTTTGATCGTTTCGACGGGTGCGCAGGCGAAATGGCTGGGCCTGCCAAGCGAAGAGAAGTTCATGGGTTTTGGCGTCTCGGCCTGCGCGACGTGCGACGGGTTCTTCTTCCGCGACCGCCAAGTCGCCGTGATCGGCGGCGGCAACACTGCCGTCGAAGAAGCGCTGTACCTGACCAACCACGCGTCAAAGGTCACGCTGGTCCATCGCCGTGACAGCTTGCGATCCGAAAAGATCCTGCAGGACAGGTTGTTCAAGAACCCCAAAGTCGAGGTGCGCTGGGATAGCGTTCTTGAAGAGGTGGTCGGTGCCGAGGACCCGCTTGGCGTCACCGGTGCCGTGCTGCGCAACACCAAGACCGGCGACATGGAAACGCTGCCCGTCGACGGCGTGTTCGTCGCAATCGGGCACACGCCCAACACTGAGCTGTTCAAGGGCACACTCGATATGGACGGCGAAGGCTATTTGTTGACCAAACCGGATTCGACCCAGACCAACATTGCCGGCGTGTATGCCGCGGGCGACGTCCAGGACAAGATTTACCGTCAAGCCGTGACGGCAGCAGGGACCGGCTGCATGGCCGCGCTGGAGGCCGAGAAATTCTTGGCCGAGAGCGAAGCGCCCGCCGCGGCCGCGGCGGAGTAGCCGGCGACCGCATGGATTGGAACCGACTCAAGGTCTTTCACGCCGTCGCCGAAGCGGGGAGTTTTACCCATGCCGGCGAAGCCTTGAACTTGAGCCAGTCGGCGATTAGCCGCCAGATCAGCGCACTGGAAGGCGAACTCGGCACACCATTGTTTCATCGTCACGCGCGCGGCCTGAGTTTGACCGAGCAGGGCGAATCGCTTTACCGGACGGCGCACGAGGTCTCGGCAAAACTGGCAATGACCGAGGCGATCTTGGGCGAAGCGCGCGAACGCCCCACCGGTAAACTTAAGGTCACGACCACCGTGGGCTTCGGATCAACCTGGTTGACCCCGAGAATTGGTGAGTTTCTCGAACTTTACCCCGAGGTGAGCGTCGACTTGGTGCTCGACGACCGGCTGCTCGATCTCAGCATGCGCGAGGCCGATATTGCCATCCGGATGCAACCACCGACCCAAGCCGACCTCGTGCAGCGCCGCCTCCTGACCGTGCACAACCATCTCTATGCCTCACCGAACTATCTAGAACGCTACGGGATGCCGCGCGACCTCGAAGACCTGAAAAACCACAAACTCATCACCTACGGCGAAGACACCCCGCCGCCGGTAACCGAGATCAATTGGCTGCAAAAAGCCGGGCGCAAACTGGGCATCGACCTGTCGCCGATCCTCACCGTCAACAACATCTACGGACTATTACTGGCCGTCGAGAACGATGTCGGCATCGCCTCGCTCCCCGATTACATGATTGCCGAACACCCAAAGTTCATGCGGGTCTTGCCGGCCGTCGCCGCGCCGTACTTCGATACGTACTTGGTCTATCCGGACGAGCTGCGTGAGACAAAAAAGATCTCGGTCTTTAGAGATTTCTTGCTCGCCAAGGTCGCCGGCTGGAGTTTCTAAGCTTCCCCAAACCCATGCATGAGCCGCATGGCAGGTTTGCAAACCCTGGGGGTAGTCGTCACCCCCTTCAGACCCTAACTAGTCATGCACATCCGGTGTGGCATTGCCTCATCGGACGGTAGGCCCTATCGGGCCTGCCCGTCTCCCAGACGTTAAGCCTCCCTGTTAAACTTGCCGGGCCTTCGGGCCCGGCATTTTTTTGCCAAAGGGTGGCCTGCCCCAACGTAACCCCGTTCTTCGCTCTTGCGAGTTGGCCCTCCCAAGGCAACCATTCTCGCACGTACCCCCGGGGAACGAGAGAATCGATTGGGAGGTCGACATGGGAATGCCGGTAGGGATTGTTCGCACCATCTGGATGGTTGCTGTTGTCCTCTTGCTGGGCGTCAACAACCCGCTTTCGGGTTTCGCTCAGTCGGCGAAACTCACCATCTTGCACATCAATGACGTTTACGAGATTTCCCCACGCCGCGGGATCGGCGGCCTCGCCGAATTGATGACGCTTTTGCGGGAGGAGCGGGCCAACGCTGAGAACCACATTACGACGTTGGGCGGCGACCTGATCTCGCCCTCGGTCATGTCGGGCCTGACCAAGGGCGAGCAGATGATCGTGCTGATGAACGCGATTGGGATCGACTATGCCGGGTTCGGCAACCATGAGTTTGATTTCGGCAGCAATATTTTTAAGCAACGCATTGCCGAGTCCACCTTTACGTGGCTCGCAACCAATACCCTCGAGGGCGGCAAACCGTTTGGAGGCAGCACGGCGACAGCAATTCGCGATATCGGCGAGTTCAAGGTGGGTTTCTTCAGCCT
>CALJDF010000073.1 GCA_938023835.1 uncultured Alphaproteobacteria bacterium | reverse complement strand
AGCGACGATCGGTGAAGCGATCGTACCAGACCGAGAGTTCGGGGTGGTCGTCGCGCCAATCCAGATCCATCCCGTCGCGGTCGCGAATTTTGGTGAGATACATTAAACCGCAGGCGATCGAGATCAGACCGATCGTGAACCCTGAAAAGGACGGCGCTTCCTCTTCGAGAGCGTCCAGCGCGCGCGCAACGGTGGCCATATAGGTCTCGAGCGTGGCCGGATAAACGTACTCGTGCGGTCGTTTGAGTTCGTTTTGGCGCAGCACGAAGGTGTCGAATATGGCGTCGCCGAGTGCCAATTGGCGAAGCGCGACCCAGCGCTCTCTGCCCGCGCCAGGGAATAGTTTCGGCCCGTCGTGAAGCGAGTCGAGATATTCGTAAATGGTTGGGCCGCCATAGAGCGGTAGGCCATCATCGAGAATGAGCGTCGGGACTTTGCTAAGGGGATTGGCCTGCAGGTGCTCGATTTGGCGCGTGTAGGGATCGGTCGGGATGCGCTCGATCCGGTAGTACACGCCGACCTCGATGGCCACCACCTGCACCTTGTGGACGTAGTTTTTCAGCGGCGTATAGAAGAGTTTCATGGCCCGTAGTTACACCCCGGCGGCACCGCGCGCCAGAGTACTGCCCCCTGTGCTAAAATAGTCCCATGCATCTCGATGTTGTCGACCTAAAACAGTTCTATGAAAGCCGTCTTGGCCGGATCGCGACCCGCGTCCTGCGCCGACGGCTGCGGACACTTTGGCCAAGCGTTGCGGGCATGCGCGTGGTCGGCCTGGGCTATGCGACGCCCCTGCTGCGCCCGATGTTCGAAGAGGCCGAGCGTGTCATCGCGTTCATGCCGGCGGGCCAGGGGGTGCATCGCTGGCCAAGCGGTGAGCCGAGCCATGTCGCCCTCACCGACGAAATCGAACTGCCGCTCGGCGATTCATGCGTCGACCGCGTGCTCCTGGTTCATACCCTTGAGAACACAGAGAACTTACGGGCGATGCTGCGCGAGGTTTGGCGCGTGCTGGCGCCGGAGGGTCGAATCTTGATCGTGGCCCCCAACCGACGCGGCATCTGGGCGCGGATGGAACGGACGCCGTTCGGCCACGGGCGCCCGTTCAGCCCACCCCAACTGACAAGGCTCTTGCGCGACAATATGTTCTCGCCAGGTGCGACCAAAGCCGCCCTCTACTTCCCGCCGAGTCGTGGCGGCGTGATGCTTCGGGCTGCCGGTGCTTTAGAGCGGTTTGGCGAGCGCATCGGTGCAACCGCCGTCGCCGGTGCGTTGCTCGTCGAAGGCGGTAAGCAGGTTTATTCCGCCACCCCCACCGGTCAACGAAGCCGTTTGCGGGCTGCGCGTGCGGTGGCGCGCCCCGTCCTCGCGGCGAGCCGCGGTCGCACGACCGCTAGGCTAGCACCGGGAGAGCATGAATAGCGCTTGTTCGCCGAAGAAGTTGGCAAAACGCGACGTGCTGCGGAACCTAGTGGAATGGCCTGTATGATTGAGAATGACCTGCCGTTCGGTGCGTAGGTCGAGGTCGTCGCATAGCTGGGTAAAGTCGCGAATCGTGCATAGGTGGATGTTCTCGGTGCTGTACCACGGTTCGGCCAAGAGGCGGGTTGTCGGCATCTGACCGTTGGCCACCAAGTTCCAACGCACGCGCCAGTAGCCGAAGTTTGGAAAGGTCACGATGGCGCGTCTGCCGATTCGCACAAGTTGGGCCAACACGTCGCGCGGATTGCGGGTGGCCTGAAGCGTGCGGCTGAGCACCACGTAATCGAAGGCGTCGTCGGGGTAGTCCATCAAATCGGTATCAGCATTGCCTTGGATGACCGATAGGCCGCGTGCAACGCACGCGTTTACGCCGGCTTGGCTGATCTCAATGCCGCGACCGTCGGCGCCGCGCTCTCGACTGAGGTAATCAAGCAGGGCGCCATCGGCGCAACCGATGTCGAGCACACGCGAGCCGGGCGCGATCAGGTCGGCGATGAATAGAAGGTCGACGCGCAAATCGGCGCGGGCTCTCGCGCTGGCTGAGGTCACGGTTTCTTCAAGCCACGTTTGTCGGCGGCGCCGTTCAAAAACCCTACCAGCGTCTTATGGAATTCGGGTTCGTCGAGGAGGAAGGCGTCGTGCCCTTTGTCGGTTTCGACCTCAACGAAGCTGACGTTGGCGGCCTCGGCATTCAAGGCCTTGACGACCTCACGACTGTCGGCGGTCGGGAACAACCAGTCCGACGTGAACGAGATGACGCAGAACCGAACCGGCGTTTTGTGAAACGCCGCAGGCAGGCTGCCGTCGTGTTCCACCGCCATGTCGAAATAGTCCATCGCGCGGGTGATGAAGAGGTATGAGTTCGCATCGAATCGATCGACAAAGGTGCTGCCCTGGTGGCGCAGGTAGCTCTCGACCTGGAAGTCTGCATCGAATCCAAATGTAATGCTGTCACGATCTTGAAGCTTGCGACCGAACTTCCGGTGCAACGCGGCCTCGGACAAATAGGTGATATGCGCGGCCATCCGGGCCACGGCGAGCCCGGCATGGGGCGTCGTCGCGTGGGCGTGGTATTCGCCGCCATGCCAATTGCGATCTGCCATGATGGCCTGGCGCCCAACTTCGCCGAACGCAATGTTCTGCGCCGAATGACGTGCGGCCGACGCGATGGGCACCGACGCGAAAACGCGCTCGGGGTAGGCGGAGGCCCACTGCAGCGCCTGCATCCCCCCCATCGATCCACCGATGACACAGAACAATTGGTCGATCCCAAGGTGGTCGAGGAGGCGCGCCTGGGCGCGCACCATGTCGCCGATGGTGATCACTGGAAACGACAAGGCCCAGGGCTCGCCGGTTTCGGGATTGATTTCCTTGGGGCCGGTGGAGCCCATGCACCCGCCCAACACATTGGAGGAGATGATGAAGTACCGGTCGGTGTCGAGGGGGCGCCCCGGTCCGATCATAACCTCCCACCATCCCAGCTTGCCGGTGATGGGGTGGGTGTTGGCGGCGTGTTGATCGCCAGTCAGGGCATGACATACCAAGACCGCATTGGATTTATCGGCGTTTAGCGTGCCGTAGGTTTGGTAAGCCACCCCAAAGCGCGGCAGTTCCGTCCCGCTGTCCAGGCGTAGCGCACCTTCGTCGCCCAGTTCGACATACTGGCCAGCGTTTGAAGAAGAACGATCCATGGGATCGGCGATCGCCATAGGGGACAAAACCATTTAGCCCAGGGAGGGAATAACTTGGCTTAGGTGCCCCATATGTCAATGTTTTCTTTGATTTTGAACCGTCCGGCCCTTAAGACTAAGCCGCCCTGGCGCGGTGCCCGAAGGGCTTCATCATGACCACAAAAGATATAGACCTAGACGCGCTGCGACGCGAAATAGACGAAATCGATGCCCGGATTCTGGCCGCCATCGTTGCCCGTACCGAGGTCGTGCGACGCGTTGGTGCGGCAAAAGGGGGAGGACCGATCCTGCGCCCCGGTCGCGAGGCCAAGGTCTTGCGCAAGGTGCTGGATGGCGCCGATACCGATCTACCCCAGCCCGTCATCGGTCGAATCTGGCGCGAGTTGATTGCGGCCTATTGCCGCCTGCAGGGCAAGCTCGAGGTTGCGGTTTGTGCGCCGGAGAAATCGGTCGGCTACTGGGACCTTGCCCGCGATCACTTCGGCTCGGCAACGCGCATGTCGCTGCACAAGTCGGCAAGCGTGGTGGTACGCGCGGTCTCCGAAGATGATGCGACGGTGGGCATCTTGCCATTGCCGCACGACGGGGAGGCCGACCCTTGGTGGCGTTACATGAGCGGTGGTGTCGACAACATGCCGCGCATCATCGGTCGGTTGCCCTTTATCGATAACCCCGACGCGCGCTTCGAAGACTTGCAGGCCATGGTCGTAGGCTGCCTTCCTTTCGATCAGAGCGGTGACGACGTGAGTTGGCTCGTCGTGAGCACGATGGAGCAAATCAGCCGCCGATCGTTGACCGATCATCTCAAGGCGGTGGATCTCGCTGGCACCGCCATTACCTCGTTTGTCGAGGGTGGCGCAGGAGATGCTCACTTGTTTGAAGTCGATGGCTATGTGACCGCGGATGACCCGCGCCTTGCGGCGTTTGCCGATCGCGTGGGCGACAATGCTCGGGTGTCGGCCGCGGGTTCTTACGCGCGACCGTTCTTGCGTTCGTAGCGATGGCCAGAACCAGCAACCCACGGCCCCACGCTGGGGTGATGGACATCACCCCTTACAAAGGCGGTGCGGCCGATTCGCCCGGCGTCGACAACGTCATTCAATTGGCATCGAACGAGTCCGCGCTTGGCCCGAGTCCAAAGGCTATTGAAGCCTTCAAGGCTGCCGCCGGTAGTCTGCATCGCTACCCCGACGGCGAGGCGCGATTGTTGCGCGAGGCCATCGGACGCCGCCACGGATTGGACCCGGCGAGCATCGTCTGCGGTTCGGGGTCGGACGAACTTATTTCACTGCTGATCACGGCCTATGCGGGGCCGGGCGAAGAGGTCCTCTACAGCCAGCATGGGTTTCTGATGTACCGGATTTCGGCATTGGCGGTTGGCGCCATGCCGATTGCGGCGCCGGAAACTGGTCTGGGCGCCGACGTCGACCAACTGCTGGCTTGTGTCACGTCGCGAACCCGGCTTGTCTTCATCGCCAATCCGAATAATCCGACCGGTAGCTATCTCACGACGGTGGAAATGCAGAGCCTTCGCGACGGCCTGCCGCCCGATGTCATTTTGGCAATCGACGCGGCTTACGCCGAATATGCGGGTGCGGACGATTACACGGCCGGGCAACCGCTGGTCGCGGCGCACGACAACGTCGTGATGCTCCGCACGTTTTCCAAGATCTACGGTCTGTCTGCGCTGCGTGTCGGATGGTGCTATGCGCCGCCCGCGATTGCCGATGCGTTGAACCGGGTTCGCGGCCCGTTCAACGTGAATGCCGCGGCACAGGCGGCGGCGGTCGCAGCCGTGGAGGACATCGATTACGAGACGCGTGCGCGCGCGCACAACGATACGTGGCTGCCGTGGTTGGCGCGCGAACTCGCGGCGCTCGGGCTGCCGACACATCCGAGCGCAGGCAACTTCCTGATTGCCGACTTCGGCGCGGCGGATCGCGCCGCCGCGGCGTTGGCTTTCCTCAAAGAGCGCGGCATCTTGGTGCGCGGCATCGGCGGCTACGGTTTGCCGCAATATCTGCGTATGTCTGTCGGTCGTGAGGATGAAAATGCGGCGGTGATTGCGGCGTTGAAGGCGTTTGTGTCGGCGGCGCCATGACGCAGACGCCGCAGCCGTTCCAGCGCCTCACGATTATCGGTCTTGGACTGATCGGCGCGTCCATCAGCTATGCCGCGCGTCAGCATGGTGCCGCTGAAACGGTCGTCGGTTACGACGCGTCGGCCGATGTGCGTCGGCGCGCGGTGGAATTGGGTTTGGGCGACATTGCCGAGACCGTCGCCGATGCCGTGCGTGATGCGGACTTCGTCGTTCTTGCCGTCCCGGTCGGCGCAGTCGGAGGTGTTGCCGAGGCGATTGGGCCTCATTTGACCGCTGGCGCGATCGTCAGCGACACCGGGTCGGTCAAGGAATCGATCTTGCGCGATGTTGCGCCGCATTTGCCCGAAGGCGTGCATCTCGTGCCGAGCCACCCCGTGGCGGGAACCGAGTTCTCTGGCCCCGAGGCCGGCTTTGCCACGTTGTTTGAAAAGCGCTGGTGCATCCTGACACCCGCCGAGGGAACGGACGCTGCCGCGGTGGCACGCGTGGCCGCGTTCTGGCGCGCCTTGGGTAGCAAAACCGAGACCATGGACGCGGCCCATCATGATCGGGTCTTGGCCATCACCTCTCACCTGCCGCACTTGATTGCCTACAACATCGTGCGTACGGCGGAAGATTTGGAAACGGTAACCGAATCCGAAGTGTTCAAATATTCGGCCGGCGGATTTCGCGATTTCACGCGGATTGCTGCCAGCGATCCGGTGATGTGGCGCGATGTCTTCCTGAACAACAAAGACGCCGTCCTCGAGATGCTGGGCCGCTTCACCGAAGACCTTTCGGCTTTGCAGCGAGCGATCCGGTGGGGCGATGCCGAAACGCTGGAGGCGTTGTTCCGTCGCACCCGCGATATTCGCCGGGGCATCATCGAAGCCGGCCAGGACGAACCGGAGCACCTGAAAAAGTCCTGACCGTTATTGGAGGTTCGGAATCTCCAGCAGCTCGGGCAGCCGGGGCAACGCCCCGGCATTGAGCGGTCCGACAGAGAGACGGCCGAACTGGGCCGTGACCGGGATACGCAGGCGGCCCGATTCGGTGCGCTCACCCAACAGATTGATCGAGATTTTGGCGGCCGCCGCATCGCGCGGCCGGATGATTTCGCTTTGCTGCAGGCGATCGATGAATTCGGTGAGGCCCAAGAAGGTCGCGGTCAAGGCACCATGCGGGCGGAGCGCGTCGTCGAGCGATAGCGTCCCCTCGATGTCGGCAACAAGACTGCCGAATTCGAGCCGGGTGTCGTGGAGGTCGACCGTCCCGCCGTTGAGCCGCCATGCGTCCAACTGGCGATCGACCGGGCCCGGGGTCCAGGCGCCGTTGATATCGACCGCCGCCTTGAGGCGATCCACGGTGCCGCCGAGACGCTGCAACAGGTCCTGGCCGCTGGTGATGTCGACGGCCTCGAAGGCGACGGTGCCTTGTCCGTCTGGTGTGCCGGTGAGACGCACATCAAGTGCCGCGGCAGCGGTGTCGTCGCGCACCCCCAGGATGCGCAAGATCGGTCGTTCGAAGCGCGCCTCGGCCGCGCCTGGCCAGTTTTGTTCGTCGAGATGCACGATCAGGTGCAGCGACGCGGCGTTCATTTCGACATTGCGCGAATTGCCGCGCGCGGAGTAGGTCACCCCGTTGTCGGGCGCGGTAATGGTCACCCGGCGCGGCGACCATGGGCGTGCGGTCGCGCGAAACTCCTCGGCGCGCCAGGAAAACGTCCGGTCGCCGGTGCGGCCCAATACGGCTTGTTCGGAAGTAAGGGTGAACGACAGCGGGAAGCCGGTGATTTGGAGGTCGTTGAAGACGACGAAGTTGCCGGCCTTGCGCTGGGCCGCGGTCCACTTGATCGTGCCGTCCTTGAGCCGTCCCGCGGTATCAAACCAGAACGCCGTGTAGAGGCCCGCGGCAAGGATAACAAAGAAGGCGATCGCCAAACCGGCCCAAAGCTTTGTGCGGGGGCGGCGGCGATCTTCAAAAGCGGCGGTGGCGTATTCGGCCATTAGGCGGGGCAACGTTGGCGCGCGATCATCGGCCTAGTATATAGCGGGCGCGAAACGGCACGGCCATGGGCGGGCGAGGGTCAATGCACGGTGACGGCGATATTTGGGTGTTCGGCTACGGCTCGCTGATGTGGAACCCGGGCTTTCCGTACGAGGAGGTGCGACCGGCATTGCTGTACGGCTATCACCGGGCGTTTTGTCTCTATTCCGAGCACTATCGCGGCACGCCCGAAAATCGCGGCCTGGTGCTGGGCTTGGATCGCGGCGGCGTGTGTCGCGGGCGCGCGTTCCGAGTGGCGGCATCCGAGGCCGACGCTGCCATGGACTACCTGATCAAGCGCGAAATGTTCGGCCATGCGGTCGATGTCTACGAATTGCGGTGGCTGCGGGTCGTGCTCGGCGAGACCGGCGAGGACGCCCGCGCGGCCTGTTTCGTGGTGAACCCAGCGCATGACCATTACGCGGGAAAAATCTCGCTGGAAGAGACCGCGACCATCATCGGCAGCGCGTCAGGCAAGAGCGGCACCAACCGCGAGTATCTTGCGAATACGATCACCCACTTGGAGGCCCTCGGCATTGCCGACGGGCCGCTACATGCCTTGCAGCGGCTAGTGAGCGGCTCTGCCTAACCGCACTTGCTAAACCCGCAACTCGTGCAGGTGTCGCAGCCTTCGAGGCGCATCAGGGACGGTTGCGAGCAGCGTGGGCAGGAGCGCAGGCGGGCGTCGCCGGGGCCGGCTTCCATGCCGGCGACCTTGCGGAGTTCTTCGGCTTTTTCTTCCGAGTCGTTGGGGTCGGCGATGAAGCCGATGTTGATGAGGTGCTTTTCGATCACGTCGCCGATCGCGGCCAACAGCGAGGCCACGTACTGGCCGTCGACCCAATAACCGCCGCGCGGGTCGAACACGGCTTTGAGTTCTTCGACCACGAACGAGACATCGCCGCCGCGGCGGAACACGGCGGAAATCATCCGAGTGAGCGCGACCGTCCAGGCGTAGTGCTCCATGTTCTTCGAGTTGATGAAGACCTCGAAGGGGCGATGGCGTCCGTCTTGGATGATGTCGTTGATGGTGATGTAGATCGCGTGGTCGCTTTCCGGCCAGCGCACTTTGTAGGTCGAGCCCGGCAGCGCTCCGGGTCGATCCAAGGGTTGGGTCATGTAGACCACGCCGCCTGCCTCGAACGGGTCTTTGTGGCGGGCGGGCGGCGGGTCGAGCGGGAGCTCGGACTGCGCGGTGTCCTTGGCGGGTTCGGTGTGCAGCACCGCGCCGGTCACGTCATTGGGCCGGTAGGTGGTGATGCCCTTGCAGCCCTGGTCGTAGGCCGCGAGATAGACGCCTTTGAACGCTTCGAAATCGATGTCTTCGGGCACGTTGACGGTCTTGGACACGGCCGAGTCGATAAAGCTCTGCACCGTGGCTTGCATGCGGACATGATCTGCCGGGGTCAGACTTTGGGCATCGACAAAGGCATCCGACAGCGCCGTGTTTTCGCCGAATTCGCGCCGGTAGAGGCGGTAGGCGTAGTCGCTGACATCTTCCTCGCGACGGCTACCGTCGGGCATCAAGACGGTGCGGTTGTAGGTAAAGCTGAACACCGGTTCGAGACCCGACGAGACATTGTCGGCGAAAATCGAAATCGTGCCGGTCGGCGCGACCGATGTAAGAAGCCCGTTGCGAATGCCGTTGTCGGCGATGGCGGCGCGGACGTCGTCGTCCAATTGTTGGACGGCCTCGCCGGCGAGATATTTGTCTTGGTCGTAAAGCGGGAAGGACCCTTTTTCGGCCGCTAGGTCGGCCGAGGCGAGGTAGGCCGCGCGGCGCAGCGTGCCCATCCATTCCTCGGTCAGTGCGACTGCTTGTTCGCTGCCGTAGCGGGCCCCGCACATGATCAGCGCATCGGCCAAACCGGTGACGCCAAGCCCCATGCGCCGCTTGTTCTTGGCCTCTTCTTCCTGTTCGTCGAGCGGGAAGCGCGAGACATCGATCGCGTTGTCGAGCATGCGCACCGCGATGCGCGTCATCTCGTCGATCGTGGCTGTGTCGAGGCGGGCGTTCTTGGTGAACGGGTCTTCGACCAGCTTGGCCAAGTTGACCGAGCCCAACAGGCAGGCACCGTAGGGCGGCAAGGGCTGCTCGCCGCACGGGTTGGTTGCGTTGATGTCTTCGCAATAGGCAAGATTATTGAGCCGGTTGATGCGGTCGATGAAGATCACACCCGGTTCGGCAAAGGCGAAGGTTGCGCGCATGATCTTGTTCCAAAGATCGCGCGCCGAGACCGAATCGAAAATGGTGCCATCGAAGACGAGATCCCACGGGCCGTCGTTCTTCACCGCCTCCATGAAGGCATCAGTCACCAATACCGAGAGGTTGAACATGCGCAATCGATTGGGTTCGCGCTTGGCTTCGATGAAGGCTTCGATATCGGGATGATCGCAGCGCAAGGTCGCCATCATGGCGCCGCGGCGATGGCCGGCGGACATGATGGTGCGGCACATCGCATCCCACACATCCATGAACGAGAGCGGTCCCGAGGCATCGGCGCCGACCCCCTTGACCAACGCGCCCTTGGGCCGAAGCGTTGAGAAGTCGTAACCGATGCCGCCACCTTGCTGCATCGTCAGGGCGGCTTCGCGCAGGTTGTCGAAGATCGTGCCCATGTCGTCTTCGATGGTGTTCATGACAAAACAATTGAACAGCGTCACCCGGCGATCGGTGCCAGCCCCGGCGATGATCCGGCCAGCGGGCAGCACCTTGAAGTCGGATAGGGCGTCGTAGAATTTTTCCGCCCAGGCTTCGGGCTCTTTTTCCGGCGCCGCGAGCGCGCCGGCAACGCGGCGCCACGTGTCCTCGATCGACTTATCGACCGGCGTGCCGTCGCCCGCCTTGAGGCGGTATTTCATGTCCCAGATTTGCTGGGCGATCGGGGTTAGCGCGGCCATTGGGCGTACTCAATAGGATGAAGCGGGCCGAGATGGTAGGCCCGCCCGCTTGGCCGCGTCAACGCGGATGTTCCAGAAATGTTCTCAATTGAGAAGTCGGTCTAAGGATTTGAAGTATATGGGATAATCAGAGTTGTCCGAGTTATGCACCGGGGTATTACGGGGGCGCTCTGGGGACGGCTTGGTGATCCGCCTAAGATATGCACATGGTTATCCACAGAGAGGTGGCGTGCTCAACGCGGGTCGGCGGTCTCGGCAAGGTGGCGGGATGCGGGTTCGATGGCGCCTTCGAGACGGGCCATGAAATCTTTGCGGTTGAGGCCCGGCTCGATGGGCGGGAGGTACTCCAAAACGATCGTCCCGGGTTTGCGGCGGATCGAGCGGCGCGGCCAAAAAACGCCTGAGTTGAGCGCGACAGGGACGACGGGTATCCCAAGCTGCCGGTAGAGCGCGGCGATGCCAGGCAAATAGGGGGCGCTTGCGTCCGGGGCGACGCGGGTGCCTTGGGGGAAGATCACGATGGGCCGTTCTTCGGCGGCGGCTGCCTTGGCGGCATCGACCATCGCGCGGATCGCTTGGGAGCCGGTATCGCGATCGATCGGGATCATGCGCGAATGGCGGCAATACCAGCCGTAGATCGGAATCTTGAGCAGTTCGGCTTTCATCACGATGGCGGGGTCGTGGGCGATGATGTGAAAGATCATCGTGTCCCATGCCGACTGGTGCTTGGCCGCGATCAGCACGGCACCCGGTGGGATGTTCTCACGACCGCGAAGCTCATAGCGAATGCCCGCGAGAACACGAAGCAAGACCATGACCCCTTGGGCCCAAATGGTCTGGCCGCGCACCGTGGCCATCGGCGACATCAGCAGCGACGGCAGCCAGGCGAGGTTGATCACGGCCGACCAAACCCAAAAGGCGATTTGGAACGCGATGGCGCGGAGCAGGATCACGAGGCAGCCTCCGCCATCAGGGCCGTCACTGCCGCAGCAAGGTCGTCGTGGATGGTGACGGGATGCAGCGCAGCGGGGAGCTTGGCCTCGGTCGTCCGCCCTTTGCCGGTCCGCACCAAGATACGACGAATGCCGAGCGCAGCGGCGGCTTCGAGGTCGCGGGTGGCATCGCCGATCATGACCGCCTGATCCGGCGCTATGTCGAATTGATCCAACGCCTCTTGCAACATGCCGGGGCCAGGCTTGCGGCGTGCGGTGGCGGCCCAGGGCGGGTCGGTGCAGGTGATGAGCGCGTTTAAATGACCGCCTGCGGCGCCCAGCGCGCTGACAAGCGCGGCATGAACGGCGTCGAGATCGTCTTCTGACATCAGGCCACGACCGACCCCGGATTGGTTACTGACGACGGCAACGAGGTGTCCGGCGGCGTTAAGCCGGGCCACCGCAGCGCCGGCGCCGGCGATCATCACGAGTTCCGCGGGGGTTTTGACGAAATCGGCGCGGTCTTCGTTGAGGACGCCATCGCGGTCGAGGAGGACCAACATCGGCTCAGGGCAGACGGCGCAGGGCGCGTAGAACGGTCACACGGGCGGTAATCATGGCGATCAACGCCGATGCGATCGGGACGCAGAGAAGTGCGACCCAAGCCGTCAGATCAAGCGACAGGCGCGGCAAGAGCGTCTGATCGACACCCCGCGCGGCCAAGGCGAGCGCTGCCAGTGTCACGACGGCCAGTGCCAGTCCCAAGAGGCCACCCGCTAAGCCATAGGACAATGCGTGGGTGACGAAACGACGGGCGATGTAATTGTCGCGCGCGCCGATCAGATGCAGGAGTTCAATCGTGTCGCGGTGCGAGGTCATGCCCGCGCGGGTAGCGAAGACGACGATCGAGACCGCGGCGACGGCGACGATGAAAACCACGACGAGGCCAACAAGCTGGACGGCTCGGGCGAGCGTGACCAGACGCGACAGAAAGACACCGTTGTCGTTGATTCGCGCACCCGGCACGACCTCCTCGAGGCGCTGACCCAAGTCTTCGTAATTGATGCGCGCGCCGGTATCGACGCTGACATCGACGATGATCGGGATCGGCAAATCCGCGGGCAGGTCGCCGGCACCAAGCCACGGTTCCAGCAGGGCTTGGGATTGGGCATAGGGCAGGGCCGACGCACTGAGAACGCCGGTGGTTTCCAGAAGAAGGCCGACGGCAGCGTCGATGCGGGCCTTGGCCTCCTCGCCTTCCGGGTCCTGGGCCACGCCGGGCAACTGAACGGTGAGGGCGCCCCGTAGGCTGTCACTCCATTGCTGCACGGTGCCGTCGAGGGCAAACGTCCCAGCCAATGCGAGGGCCGCGAGGTAGACCATCGCGCCGACGATCAGCGGGATGAAGCGACGGGTGGCGTCGCCACCGAGGGGCAATTCTGCGCGCCGCGGGGTCATGCGCTGCGCCCGTCGTCGGCGTCCGCGGCGTCCCCACCGGGATCCTCATCGACTATTACCGAGGGCGCTTTGTGGACCGTCAATTCACCATTGCCCAGGCGCAATTCGGGCCTACCGAAGGTCGAGATCAATGACCGATCATGCGTGGCGATGACCACCGTCGTGCCGATCTTGTTGAGTTCTTCGAACAGATGGAGGATGCGCAAACCTTGGGCGAGGTCGATATTGCCGGTGGGCTCATCCGCCAGCAGAAGGTTTGGTCGGCCAATGACGGCCCGGGCGATGGCAACACGCTGTTTCTCGCCATCCGACAAGGTGGGCGGGCGGGCGTTTATTTGTCCGGCGAGACCCACCCAGGCGAGCAATTCCGAAACATGCGCCTCGATGCGTTCGCGCCGGGCACCGGCGATGCGGAGGGGAAGCGCAACATTTTCAAGCGCGGTGAGGTGATCAAGCAGACGGAAGTCTTGGAATACGACCCCGATGCGGCGGCGGAACGGCGGCAGGTCGCGCCGCCGGGTCTTGCCGATGTCCTGACCGAACATCTCGATTTCGCCTCGAGAGGGGCGTTGCGCCAGATACATCAGTTTCAGAAGCGTGGTTTTTCCGGCACCGGAAGGCCCGGTGAGAAAGTGGAACGACCCCGGCGTTAACCTAAAGGTCAGATCGCGTAGCACCTCCGGACCATGGCCGTAGCGCTTTCCGACGTTCTCGAACCGAACCACGCGGGAGATTTCTCCTTGGAGGGCGCCGCAGAATCGCACATGCTGTGCGCCACCGTCCAGCGGGCGTGCTTGTCAACAGATAACCATAGGGCCTATAAGGATTTGGCCGTAAAATCAATCGCGTAGCATGATTGTCACCTGCCCAAACTGCAGTACGCGGTATCAGCTCGACGCTCACGCCCTGGGTCCACACGGTCGCACCGTGCGATGTGTGAAATGTGGACACACGTGGACTGAACGCCCGCAGACTGATGCCGCTCCTGTCGATGATGACACAGACGACGTCGATGTCCCTGACTTCGGCCTCGACGTGCCCGCGCGTCCGCCTCGTGGAGGCCGCACGCCGGCTGCCGCTCGTCGCCGTGAGCGCGGGCGCGCCCGCCGCTCGCGCAAAGAGGCTGGGAGCGGCCTGGTTGGATGGGGTGTCCTGGCCGCCGTTGTCATTGCGGTACTGGCAGGACTGTTCTTCTTGCGTGCCGAGGTGGTTGCCTACTTCCCGCCGGCCAAGCGGGCCTACGATATGGCGGGCCTCGATACCGCCCCGCGCGCGGTCGTGCCGGGTGAGGGGCTCAAGGTCTTGGGCAATCCTACCGTCGCTTTCCGCGATGACGACGGTGTCTTGGTGATCGATATCGAAGGCGAGGTTCAGAACGTCACGCGGTCTTCTCGTCCGGTGCCGCAGATCATGCAGGTGATCCTCCTCGACGATGCCAATAGCGTCTTGACCGAATGGAAATTTCGCTCGCCGGTAAGCGTCCTCGGCCCACTCGACAAATTTCCCTATCGCACCAGCATTATCGACGCGCCGCGCGAGACCCGCCGTCTGCAGGTGACGTTCGTTATCCCGGAGCAGGGGTGAGCGAAATCTCGGCGACGACCGATCCAGAAAGCGAACGGTCCGACGTAGAGGTTCTGTTTTCAACTCAAGCCATTGCCGATCGGGTGGACCAGTTGGGCGGCGAAATTTCGCGCACCATGGACCGCAACTGCATGGTGATCGCCGTGCTCAAGGGAAGCTTCGTCTTCTGCGCCGATCTTATTCGCGCCTTACATCGCGCCGGCATGCATCCGCGGATCGATTTTCTGACGTTGTCGAGCTACGGCACCGGGACAGAGAGTTCGGGCGAGGTGAAGATCACCCGCGATATCACCGATGACGTGGCGGGGATGGATGTTCTTCTGCTCGACGACATCCTCGAATCCGGCCGAACGATGGCGTTTGCCAAGGAGTTGATCCAAGAGCGCGGGGCCAAGTCGGTCAACATCTGTGTGTTCTTGGACAAGCCGAACAAGCGGAAGGTCGAGATTGATGCCGACCATGTCGGCTTTGTGTGTCCGGATCAGTTTGTCGTCGGATACGGCCTGGATTACGCGCACTATTATCGAGAGTTGCCCTATGTCGGGGTGTTGCGCCAGACCCCCTAGGCTGCGCTAGAAGCGGCGCAGCAGTCGGTTGAGGTAGTCCAGTTCGATTTGCGGCCGACGTCGGTCGCCGGACCGGCGATAGAGTTCCCGCAAGATTTCACGTGCGCGCTGGACATCAATCTCGCTGGGGATTTCGACGTGGTTGTCGTCCAGGATTCCGAAGCCATTCTGTGGTCGCCCGAAAGGATCACGACCCATGCGGGCAAAGGGGTTCGGGCCTTCATCGAGGCCGGGGTCGGTGCCCAGCGCTTCGAGCATGTCGCGAATGACGGAATTGGCGCCTTGCCGTAATTGATCGAGGGCCTCGGTCATGGGGTCGACGGCACCGCCTGGTCTGCGAGCCTCAAGCTGGCCGCGGGCGCTATCCATTGAACGCTCGGCGCGGCCTAGCGCACCGGGGATTTCCTGACCTTGTTCACCGAGGCGTCGCATCATTTCGCCAAGCCGTCGGCGCAACTCTTCTTGCCGTTCGGCCAACGATTGGCTGTTGCCCTCGCCGGGTTGTTCCTCGTCTTGCCCCGGGCGTGG
>CALJDF010000072.1 GCA_938023835.1 uncultured Alphaproteobacteria bacterium | reverse complement strand
TCATGGTGCCCATCGCACCGTCGAGCACGAGGATGCGCCGCGCCACTGCATCGTTGAGGGTGGATAATCGGTCCTGCCGGGTCATAAAACGTCTCCCGCCGGCCCCGCCCGCAAGCCAAGAATATGGCAAATGGCGTAGGTCAGGTCGGCTCGGTTAAGGGTGTAGAAATGAAATTCGTTGATCCCAGCCGCTTGTAGTCGACGGCACTGCTCGGCCGCAATAGACGCACCAACCAGTTTGCGGGTCTCGCCGTCCTTTTCGATACCGTCGAACAAGCGATGCATCCATTGCGGCACATATGCCCCACACATGCCGCAAAATCGGACCGCCCCTTCGAAGTTCGAGACCGGCATGATGCCGGGAACGATCGGGACATCGATTCCCGCCGCACGCACTTTTTCGAGCCAGCGCAAGAAGACATCGGGATCGAAGAACACTTGGGTAATGGCACGCGATGCCCCGGCGTCTATTTTTCGCTTGAGATAGTCGATATCGGCATCGGGACTGGCCGCATCGACATGAACCTCGGGGTAGGACGCCACGCTAATTTCGAAATTGGCGACATTCTTTAGTCCGGCGACGAGCTCCGCAGCATTCGCATAGCCGTCTTCGTGCGGCACGAAAGACGGATCGTTCTGGGGCGGATCACCACGCAAGGCCACAATGTGACGCACACCGGCTTCCCAATAGCCCGCGGCGACATCGTCGATTTCTCCACGGCTGGCGCCGACGCAGGTCAGATGGGCGGCGGGCACAAGGTCCGTGTCCTTGAGGATGCGAACGACCGTCGCATGGGTGCGTTCTCGGGTTGTGCCACCGGCACCATAGGTGACCGAGACGAACCGTGGGCCGAGCGGCTCAAGGCGCTTGATCGAGCCCCAGAGAATTTCGCTCATCTTTTCCGTCTTAGGTGGAAAGAACTCGAACGATACCTGCGGCGGCGCGCTGGTGTTTTCGTGAGTAATCAAGCCGTGAAAACCATTCATGACGCGCGCGCCCTTTTCGCCAACGGCTTTTCGCCATGCCAAACCGTTACGGTCAGTGGATCACCATCGAGGTGAACAGGTTCACCTGCCGTAAGACCAATCGTTTGCATCCAACCCGCGACCTCGTTGTCGGGGAATCCAAGCCGCCTGTGCGCGTGTTCCTCGCGAAGAGACTCGACGTCGTGCGGCGCGAAATCCGCAACCACCATGATGCCGCCGGGCCGTAGGACCCGCTCCCCTTCAGCCAACACACCGACCGGTTCATCGGCGAAATGCAGCACCTGATGATAGGTCACCGTGTCGACGGATGATTCCGAGAACGGCAGGCTGTGCATGTCGGCATGGCGCGCGCGACAATGTTTGAGGCCCGACCGGTCGAGATTGGCTCGGGCGAGCCCTAGCATTTCGTGAGACAGATCGACGCCAATGGCCTCATCGGCGGTCGGCCCCAGCAACTCGAGGATGCGACCGGCACCGGTCCCGACATCGACTAACGTGCCAACGGGCCGGTTCGTGAACAGCCCCTCCATGACGGATTCGACATTGGACTCTGGAACGTGCATCCGGCGGATCTCGTTCCAGCGTTCCGCGTTGGCACGAAAATAGGCCGTCGCAGCATCTGCGCGGTGCCGGCGCACCGTTTCCAGGCGCGCCAAATCGCCGTCCTCCCCGCCCGCGTCCTCGGGCAACAACTCGACGATCCGGGCCGACAGGTCGCCCGCCTCGCCGTTGGTGGCCAGGCGGCAGAAAACCCAGGTGCCCTCGCGGAAGCGCTCGATGAGCCCGGCGTCGTCCAGGAGTTTGAGATGGCGGGACACCCGCGGCTGGCTTTGACCCAAAATCTGCGTCAACTCGCTGACCGTCAGTTCGGCCCGCGACAGGAGGCCAATAATCCGAAGCCGGGTCGGCTCACCAGCCGCCTTCAGACCGCCCAACAAAATATCGAGGGAAACCGCCATACCGGAGATATAAAGATATGTTTATATTTGTCAAAGGGTTTGTCGGCGCCAAGCCCCGCTGTTGTGCCTGGTCGGCGGGTCGGCACTACATGGGCGATTCGAAGTGCGACTATGGCGCAACACTGGTGGTCTGAAAGCCGCTCTAAGCGGCTTGGGTTGCTGGTTTTGGTGAAGGCCCTGTGCTAGTCAAGAGGCCGCGTTGTCGACTAGATTAGAGACCGGTTAGACCATGCTCTTGTTTGCCTTGGCATGGTTATCGGAGGGGGCTCATGTCAAGGTTTAAGTGGTTTGTTTTTCCGGATTAGGTCTAAGCGTTGAACCCATTTTCGAGAATCTCACCCGGACGGGTCTTCGCCGCGACGGCCCTCTTCGCGCTGGCCGCCTGCTCCACCCCCGGTGGTGAGCCGACCCAGATTTCGGACCCGCTGGAGCCGATCAACCGGTACATCTTTGCCGCCAACCTTGCCGTCGACACGACGATCCTAGAGCCGGTGGCCACGCTATACCGCGATGTCGTGCCCGATCCGGCGCGCGACAGCGTCCGCAACTTTTTGCGCAATCTCGAATCTCCGGTGGTCTTGGCCAACGACGTACTCCAGCGCGATATGGATGCCGCCGGCGTGACAACAAAGCGGTTCTTCGTCAATACAACCCTTGGAATTCTCGGCCTTTTCGATCCGGCAACCGACATGGGTCTGGTCCGCCGCGACGAGGATTTCGGCCAAACATTGGGCACCTATGGCGTCGGGCCGGGGGTCTATCTCGTGCTCCCGATCTTAGGCCCCTCCAGCCTCCGCGACGCAGCCGGCAACTTTGTCGATTACTATTTCGACCCACTGAATTACTACGCCGACAACACCGACCGTGGGCACCTTACCCTCCTGCGCGCCGGTATTCGCGGCGTGGACGCGCGGGCCCGGACCATCGAGACCTTGGACGAGATCGAACGTACGTCGATCGACTTCTACGCAACGATTCGCAGCCTCTATCACCAGCGCCGCCAGAGCGATATCCGCAACGGATCGGCGCCATCGCTGCCCAGGCTCGACTTGACCGGCGACGCCGAAGAAGACCGCACGGCCTCTCTGGAAAATTGAGGCGAACACGATGATGAGACTTCGCCCGTTCTTTCTGGCGCTTGTCCTGGCCACGACCTTCTCGATCGGTGCGGTGGCCCAAAAGGCGCAAGCCGATACCGAAGAGTTCATTGCCAGCCTTGGCGACCGCGCGCTGCAGGTATTGGTGGTCGACTCGCAAAGCGAGACCGAACGGGAAGACGCTTTCCGCGAGTTGCTGAGCGAGGGGTTCGACCTCCGCCTAATCGGCCGCTACGCGCTGGGACGTTATTGGCGCCGCGCGACGGCGGAACAGCGCAGCGAATACGCAAAGCTGTTCGAAGATTTTATCGTCGAGACCTATGTCGCACGCCTTGGGGAATACAGCGGCGAAACCCTTAGCGTGGTGAGCTCGCGCCCCGACGATCAGGACACCATCGTGACTTCCGAAATCGTCCGCGAGGGCCGCCCGCCGATCCGCGTCGACTGGCGGGTACGTAGGGGCGAGGGCGAACCCAAGATCATCGACGTCGTCGTCGAAGGCGTCAGCATGCTGTTGACCCAGCGCGATGAATTCGCCTCGGTCATCCAGCGCTCCGGTGGCAATGTCGAAGGCTTGCTTGCACGCCTACGCGAGAAGAGTGGCGCTGCCGAGTAACGCCTAGCCGGACCGGCCGAGCCGGTACAATTCCATATTCGTCAGATACTTGCCGGTCTTGATCGGATCGTAGGGCGTGAAATTGAGCGTGCGTACGAAGCGGCGAATGATCTCCCCGTCGATCACGTCGGCATCGATCACGTTTAGACAGCCGGTGTCTTGCTCGAAGGAGGCCATGCCTTCGGGCCCACCGTGGGTCACCCAGCTAAGGACCGCGCGGTTGGTGCCGCCGTGGCAGACCAGCAAGGCCGTCGTCCAATCGTTGCGCGCGAGAAGCGATTCGGTGGCGTCGGCAATGCGTCGATAAAACGCGGCAAATTCCTCGCCGCCGGCAAAACAGGCACCGGGTTGATGGGCGGTCTCGAAGCCGTAGACGAATTCGGCTTCGATGCGTTCGGGCGTGAGATCGGCAAAATGGCCGGTCTTGATTTCCCGTAGGGCGCCGATCTCTTCGGTCGGCACCGGGCGACCGCCGAGCGCCGCATTGAGCGTTTGTTTGGTGCGCAGCAACCCGGTGTGGCCGGCAAAGTCGAAGGAAATGTCGGCCAGCGCCTCCCCCATCAGGGCGGCTTGGCGGCGGCCTTTTTCGGTGAGTTCCACCGCATCGGGATCGGGCACGCCTTTGCCCGCGAATTTGTAGTCGACCTCGCCATGACGCATCAGATAGATACGGCGGCGGCCTTGGGTACCGGGAAGGCCGAGGGTCACCTGAGTCAGTCCTTCGGGAACTGTTTGTACTTGATGCGATGCGGCTGGCTGGCGGCGTCGCCGTAGCGGCGTTTGAAGTCGGCTTCGTAGTCCTCGTAGTTGCCCGCGAACCATTCGGCATGGCTGTCGCCCTCGAAGGCGAGAATATGGGTGGCGATACGATCGAGGAACCAGCGATCATGGCTGATGACCAAGACGCAGCCGGAGAAAGCTTCAAGCGCGTCTTCGAGTGCTCGCAGGGTATCGACATCCAGATCATTGGTCGGTTCATCGAGCAACAGCACGTTACTACCGGACTTCAACATCTTGGCGAGATGGACTCGGTTGCGTTCGCCACCGGAAAGCTGACCGACTTTCTTTTGTTGGTCGGCGCCTTTGAAGTTGAACGCGCCGACATAGGCGCGGCTTTGAATCTTGCGTTTGCCGAGATCGATCTCGTCGTTGCCTTCGGAAATTTCTTCCCACACCGTTTTGTCAGGCGAGAGCGCATCGCGGTTCTGGTCGACATAGCCGAGCTTGACAGTATCGCCGAGGCGTAAGCTACCGTCATCGGGCGTTTCCTGTTCGGTGAGCATGCGGAAAAACGTGGTTTTGCCGGCCCCGTTGGGCCCGATGATGCCGACGATCGCGCCGGGCGGGACCTTGAGCGAGAGGTCGTCGATCAGGAGATGATCGCCGAAGCCGTTCTTGAGGTGGTCTATTTCGATCACCAGGTCGCCCAGCCGCGGCGGCGGTGGGATGAGGATCTGCGCGGGGCCCATCGCCCGTTCTTGTTCCTGGCGCAGCAAGTCTTCGTAGGCATTGATACGGGCGCGGCCCTTGGCTTGGCGCGCTTTGGGGGTTTGGCGAATCCACTCGAGCTCGTGCTTGAGCGTGCGCTGGCGGGCTTCTTCCTGGCGGCCTTCTTGGACGAGGCGCTTTTCTTTTTGTTCGAGCCAGGACGAATAGTTGCCTTCCCACGGGATCCCGTGGCCGCGGTCGAGTTCGAGGATCCAGCCGGCGACATTGTCGAGGAAGTAGCGGTCATGGGTGACCGCGACCACGGTGCCGGCGTAGTTGTCGAGGAACTTCTCGAGCCAGGCGATCGACTCGGCGTCCAGATGGTTGGTCGGCTCGTCGAGCAGCAGCATGTCCGGGTGGGAGAGCAGCAGGCGGC
>CALJDF010000071.1 GCA_938023835.1 uncultured Alphaproteobacteria bacterium | reverse complement strand
CCATGAAGAAAGACGAAATGGCCAAGGACGCCATGGACAAAGGCAAGAAGATGAAAGACGACCACATGGCCAAAGACGACAAAATGAAGAAAGACATGAAGAACTAGTTTTCCAGTCTCCTTCGTCCAGAAAAAAGGCCCCGCCTTACGGTGGGGCCTTTTGTTTGCTCGCGACCTCCCTGGATGCCCGCCGCGATAACTGCGACAATCCCGCCCCTTAGGAGGACGTCGATGCAGGCAACCGCGGCGATATTACGCGATCCCAAGGGGCCGTTCGTGATCGAGCCCATCGAGATTGGCGATCTGCGCCGTGACGAGATCGTCGTCCGCGTCGTGGCCAGCGGCATTTGCCATACCGACATCAAGTTTCGCGACACCGTGCCCAAGCCGGTCGTGCTGGGGCATGAAGGCGCCGGGATCGTCGAAAAGATCGGCGCCGACGTGACGCGGCTGGCGGTTGGCGATCCGGTCGTCTTGACCTTCGGGTTCTGCGGCAAGTGCCCGTCATGCGAATCCGGGGCGCCGGCCCATTGCGCCGATCACCATGCGCTGCAGTTCAAAGGGGCGCGTCTGGACGGCACCACGGCACTCAGTCAAAACGGCGCGCCCCTGCACGGCGCGTTTTTTCAGCAGTCCTCTTTTGCCACCCACGCCGTGGCGACAGAGCGCAACGCGATCCGCGTGGCGCCCGATGCGCCGCTCGATATGTTGGGCCCGTTGGGGTGCGGCATTCAAACCGGGGCGGGCGCCATTCTCAATTCTCTCAACGTCGCCCACGGCAGCAAGGTCGCGTTCTTTGGTGCCGGCGCCGTCGGGCTCAGTGCGGTGATGGCCGCCGCCGCGGCGGGCGCGGCCCAAATCGTCGCGGTCGATGTGGTGCCGTCGCGCCTGGAACTCGCCCAAGAACTTGGCGCGCATCACGTACTCGATGCGCGCGACGGCGATGTCGCGGACCGCGTGCGCGATACCACCGGGGGCGGCGTCCACTACGCGCTCGAAACGGCGGCCGTCGAATCGTCCTTCGCCGCCGCGATCGCCAGTCTCACCCAGCGCGGGGTGTGCGGCTTCGTCGCCTCGCCGGTCGGTCGCGGGACCACGCCGATTGTGCCCTTCGACATGCTCATCAACGGCAAAACGCTGTGCGGTGTCGTCCAAGGCGCCAGCGTGCCGCACGTTTTCATTCCGCGTCTCGTCGATATGATCGCGGCGGGCCGATTCCCGCTCGAGCGTTTGGTGTCTTGGTACGACTTCGCCGACATCAACCAAGCGGTCGCGGACGCCGAATCCGGTGCGGCGATCAAACCCATTCTCCGGATGAATTGATCGCGCGATGGGCTGCATATTAAGGGTTTTGCGCGCATCCGGATCGTTTGGGTCGCGCCCGCCCTCGCGCTCCTCGTCGCCGCCTGCGTGGCGCCGCCCCCGGAGGGCAATGTCACGGTTGCGTTGGCCGAATCGCCCGAACTCACGCTTCGCGTGATGAATACCTATGACGAGGCGATTCGCCTCAGCGGCCCGGGCGGTAACACATTCGATGTCTTGGCGGGCGAGGCGGTCGACCTGCGTTTCGTCGTGGTTGTGATTGCCGATTTCCAAGAAGCCTTTTTCCGTCCTTGGATGGTGCCGGCGGGGCCGATCCTCCAAAAAATTGTCGAGCTAGACGAACCTGGCTTGATGTCGGTGCGCGGTCTCGATGTCGAAATCCAGTTCATTGGTCCCAGCGGCTCAACGGTCACTGTTCGTGCATCGGCGCGGCGCTGTCCGGGTGCCGGCTGGCGCGTGCCGGGTGTCGTCGAAACCGATTTCGTGATTCATGCCGCATCGGTATCGGGCGCACCGGTCCCGCTATGTCCCGGTGCCGGCGCCTAGGCGACGAACAAGAAGACCACGGTCGCCACCAGCAACAGGCCCATCACGCCATTGAAGATGCGGTGCGCGCGGGGCGATGTCAGCAATCGGCCGATCCCGACACCGAACGCCGTCCAAATAATCACCGCCGGCAGCGCCACCACAGCGAAGGTTGCCGCCAAGATACCGGCGGCCAGCGCCACGCTGATATCGGTCGGCATGAACGTGGATGCCGCCCCGGCGGTGATGGTCCAGGCTTTGGGGTTGGCGAACTGAAAGCCGATTGCCGCCAAAAAAGACAGCGGGCTCCCGTGCGCCACATCGCCGGACCCTGGTGTGGCAGAGGCAATCCGCCACGCGAGATAGAGTAGGAACACCGCCCCAGCGATCTTGATGGCCACTTGCAGAGTCGGCACCGCAATAAAGATCGCGCCCATCCCGAGCGCGACCGCGAACAGCAAGACGCTGGCCCCGGTCAAGACGCCCAGCATGTGTTGGGCCGATTGCCGGAATCCGAAATTTCGCGCCCGACGCGGCCAGCATGACGTTGTTCGGTCCGGGCGTCATCGACCCGGCGAACGTGAAGACCGCCATCGGCGCAACGACCGAGACAAAGACATCCATGGGCTTTTAGGGCTCTCTTTAGGTCTTCAAGCGGAACCAGGTGCCGCCACCGCCGCCCACGATATGGCCGCAGGTCGGCCCGGGAAAATGCGCCGGCATGATCAGAACATCGGATTCGGCATAAGCGTCGACAAAAGATTTGCGTGTCGCCGCCGAGGCGGCGCGGTCGACGCAAAACACCGCACTCCAATCGGGTCGCGCAACCTGAACGCCGAAGTGCATCAGGTCGCCGGTCAAGATGGCCTCTTCGCCATTAGAGCGCAGCCGAACGCAATAATGGCCCGGCGTATGGCCCGGGGTCGGCAGAATCGTCACGGTATCGTCGATCGAAAAATCGTCATCGATCATAACGGCTTGCCCGGCTTCGACGACGGGCAGCACCGAGTCGCGAAACGCATTGTGACTGTGATCGTCAGGGTCGGTGGCTTGGTAGTGATCGTAGTCGCGCCGCGAAAAGATGTATTTGGCGTTTGGAAAAGTCGGCACCCAACGACCATCCAACAGGCGGGTGTTCCAACCGACGTGATCGGCGTGCAGATGCGTACACATCACGTAGTCGACGTCTTCCGGCGCGACGCCCATCGCGGTCATCTGATCCAAGTAAGGCCCGCTCCGGTGATGCCAAATCTCCGACCAGGGTCGTTCCTTGTCGTTGCCGATGCAGGTGTCCACCAAGATCGTGTGTTGAGGCGTCTGCACGATAAAGGTGTGAAACGACAGCAATAGCGTGTCGGCGGCGAAGTCGTACAAATGGGGCGCCAGCCACTCTTTGTTGGCGGCGAACGCCTCAGGCTCGGCGTCCGGCAGCCCGGTCATGGTGTCGAACGGGTGGATGTCCTCGATCAGTTTCGAGACGACGATATTGCCGATTGTCTGTGGTTTCATGCCCCTGCCCTCGAACGTGCCGACCTTCCTGGCGCCCGACTATAGGTGAAGACGGCGGTTCTGCGATGGCGTAATGGGCCGAAGGGCCCCGGAAGGTCTGTGCATTTCCCATGCTTGCGCGGTGTTTGTGCTGATCTCTTTGCCGCGTCCCTTACTCGGCCTACAATCGCGCCCTGGCCTGCGAAACCTCGCAAGCCCCGGGAGGATAATGGGAGACGATCAATGCGACGAAAACTTGTGCGCGCCCTAATGGGCGCGGCCGCCGTGGCGGTGATGGGCGTAACAGCGGGTGCTGCAAACGCACAGCTTGAAGACAAAAAAGTTCGGTTTGCCACGCAATCCATTTCGCCGGGCTTTGGTCTGCCGGAATTTGGAGCAGCTAGTCCCGGTGTCTACACGCTCTATCCGATCTACGATTCGATGACGCAAATCGGCCCGAGCGGCGATGTCGTCGGGATGCTCGCGGCATCGTGGCGCAATCTCGATAAGACCACGTGGCATGTCACGCTCAAGCAAGGGATCAAGTTTCACAACGGCGAGGAGATGACGGCCGATGCAGTCGTCAACCTGTTTGATTGGCTCCTCACGGATGAAGCCAAAGGGCTTGGCTTGGTAGCAGAGCGGACTAACAACAATCAGGCAAAGATCGTGTCCACCCGCGCCGTTGATCGCTATACGGTGGAACTCAAGACCTCGGTACCCAATCCTGAGATTCCTCGCTTCATTGCAAGCTTCTGGATCCCAGCACCGAAGGCCTGGAAGGATCAAGGTCGCGACTCCTTTGCGAGGAATCCGATCGGGACTGGGCCTTACATGAACGCGTCATTCGATGGTGGCGTCGACGGACAGATGAATCTGGAGGCCTTTGCCGATGCGGGTGTTCGTCCACCGAAATATTCCAAACTGACGGTTGTCGCGCTCAACGAAGCCGCGGCGCGTGTCGCGGGCATTCTGTCCAACCAACTCGACATCGCTCAGGGCGTGCCGTTCGACGACCGGAACCGTCTCGAAGCGGCCGGCCATCGAGTGGATGTGGCGGACCGACCCTCGGCTATGGGGTGGCGTTTCATGTCGGTGCGCAAGAACAGCCCGTTCAGCGACGTGCGCGTTCGTCAAGCCGCCAATATGGCGATCGACCGAGCGGCCATGGCGAACGATTTGTTGGGCGGCATCACGGTGCCGGCCAGCCAGTGCGCAACTCGCGGCACGTTCGGCTACAACCCGGATGTCAAACCGTATCCGTATGATCCGGTTCGCGCCAAACAGCTTTTGGTGGAAGCCGGCTATCCCGATGGGTTCGAGACCGAAGCGCAGGTAATCCCAGGTGCTTTCCCGGCCGATAACGAAATTTATCAGTTCGCGGCCCAGCAGCTCGCGGCGGTCGGCATTCGCACCACGCTCACGACAATTACCTTTGCGCAGTGGTTGGATAGCTGGTTCGGCAAGAAGAAGGGGCCAGAGGGCGGTATGGGTTTTTCGGACATCTTCCAGAACTCCTGCCACAACGACCCGGCCATCGCGACGTTTGCCTATCCGAACTTATCCTGTCGCAAAGCACCTTTGGCCTCGCATTGCGACGCGGCCGAAGAGGCTAAGTTGACCGAGGCGGAGCAAGAGTTTGACGTCGAAAAACGCCGCAAACTCATTCAGGAACTGATGGTGTTGAACCACGACAACGCGCCCAACCTGTTCTTTGTCGAACTGACCGACATGACGGGCTTGAACAAGCGGGTGAGCAACTTCACCAACACCCTCCAGCGTTACAACTTCCACTCGATAACGCTGAACTAAGTAATCGGCATTTGCCGACCAAGGGCCACTCGGGAAACTGGGTGGCCCTTTATCTTTTAGCGTGGGCGCAGGCCGTCGAGCATGAGATCGACAATGCGCCCGATTTCGGCCTCGTCGTCCCATTCTTGCGCGGGCAGGACCTCGGTGCGGATCACGTAGTAGCCGACCAACAGCGAGATGACGCTGCGCAAGAAGAGGGCGGGCTCAACCGCGCGAATCTGGCCGCTCGCGATGTAGGGCTTCAGGACCGTGTCCGCGGCGATCTGGAGTCCGACGGGGAAGTTTTCGGCCACCGCCTCGCGCAACTCGGCGTGAAACCGCATCTCCTGAATCAAGATACGCACCAGTGGTGCAAATCGGTCGGCAAACGCGAGGCGATTGGCGAGGATGGTGCACATTAACGTCCGCAAGTCGCCATCGGCACGTTCCGTTTCAGTCCGCAGTTCTTTGGCGACCAGCGGCAGCAAACTGGGCGAAAATAGCGGGCGCACCAGCCGAATCAGCAGGTCCTTCTTGGTCTCGAAGTGCCGAAAGATGGTGCCTTCCGCCACACCGGCACGGCGCGCGATGGTGTTGGTAGCGGTTGCGGCATACCCGTTCTCTGCAAAGCAGTGAATGGCAGCTTCGACGATCCGACGCTTTTTGTCGGTCATCGCGCCTTCTTCTTGTTCGACCGCCGCCATGATGGCGTCGATCGCCCCACCGAGGCTGCTTTCGTTTGTTTGGTCCTCGGCGGTCGGTTTTTTGGCGGGCATCGGGTGCCTAGGTTGCTGCTTGTTCGTTGGGTCGCATACGCACATGAACCCACGTGCCGACCCAGATCAAGCCCGCACCGATCAGTAGCGCGGCAAACGCCGTCCCGATCGGGACCCCGCCGTCAGGCCCGCCGATCAAGATCGTCCGGTAGCCGACGACCAATTCGTGCAGTGGCAAGACGTCGCCGAGCCATCCGATCCAGGTCATGGCGGCATCGGGCGGTGCCTGCGCCCCGGACACCGCGGTTTGGCAGAACACCACCGGTAAGCCGATCAAGATGGCGGGGAATTCGAGCAGGCTAAACAACCCGCCGATCACCAACATGATCGCGGCGGTCGCCAGCCAAGCCATCAACCAAAGCCCGAAGAACTCGCTCCATAGCGCGGTCGTGCCGGCAACGATGAAGGTGAGCGACAAGCTCGCGATGCCGGCCACAACGATCGGCAGGACCGTCCGCAGCATGGCCACCGGCATCGACACGCCGGGGCCGCGCTCGCCGCGGGTCGCGATGAACAGCATCAGGCCCGAAATGAAACTCGCAATCCATGTCGCGAAGGCCATCACGAAGGGGGCAAACAGCGCGTTGGCGTTGCGCGCGGTGTGCAATGTTTCGACCTCCACCGCGACCGGCATTGCGCCGGTCGGAAAGCCGCCCTGGGCGAACGCGAGGCGCGCGCCGCTCACTGCGGCGGAGAACGCGGCTTGAATCTGACCGCCGAGGCCGGCGCCGACTTGGGTCTCGGCGATACTGAGATGTTCGGTATTAAGCACCCTCACGGTGATATCGCCCCCGCCAATGGCGGCTTTGGAAAAATCCGCCGGCACGATGATCGCCGCCGCAATATCGCCACGGTCGTTCGCTAACCTGGCGGCGGCTTCGTCGTCGATTTCCACCACGGCAAAGGGCAGGCTCGCGCGCATGCTGCTGATAATTCCATCCGAGGCCCGTATCGGGGCACCCGGAACGCCGGTATCGAGGTTGACCACCCCCAGCGTGATGGACTGCGCCACCCGTCCCGCATCCAAGGGTGCGGTCATGTTGAAGATCGAAAAGATGATCATGATCGCGTTCGGCGCGATGATCGCCGGACGGAAGGTCGATTGTCGCGAATGCGGCGGAGCGTGTCGGACATCGGGTCCTCTTGGGAGCGATTCATATGTAAGCAATCACTTACATATCTAGTTTTGTCGGTGTTGGTTGTCAACCGGCCGTCGCAGACCCATCTGGCCAGGACCGTCGGCGGGCATCCTCCAGGGGGCGCCGGATCCGGCAAAATATGTTGATTTCTGCGGGCGTTGGCTTTGTTTCGGCGGAACGTCCTTATCCGTCGGGGCCAAGCGGCTACACTGGCCCGATCATTGCCGCGACCAGCGGCTAGATTTTAGAAAGTGCAGGTTTCCTGCGGGAGGTGGGTTTGTTTCGGCAGATAATCTTTTCTAATGGGGTGCATCTGGTGCGCTGGTTCTCGCCTTCTTTACGGCATGGCCTATTGGTCGCCGCCATCACCGTTGTGGTCGGTCTGGCCGCCCGTCCCGGCTTAGCGCTGACCCTCACCGGGTCCGCGCCCAACCTCGGCCACGGCATGGTCCACCGCGTCCAGGTTGCGCCGTCGGCCGGTGAAATCGCGGCCTATGACGGCCTCCTCGCCGCCGCGGCCGCGGGGGACACGGACCGGATCCGCGCGCTCGTTTCGAGCGGCGGCAATATCGACGTGCGGGACGCGCGCGACCGCACGCCGCTCATGGTCGCCGTCTACGGCCGCCACCACGCGGCGCTGAAAACACTGATCGACTTAGGCGCCGGCGATGGCGCGTTCGACAATCAGCGCTACGACGCCATCACCATTGCCAGCGTGATCGACGATCCGGTTTTCTTACGTTTGCTGATCGCGGCGGACGCTGATGCCGGGCTGATGACCAGCCCGTACGACGGCACCGCCCTCATCGCCGCCGCGCACCTCGGTCATGTCGCGGTGGTGCGCCAGCTGATCGCCGCCGGCGCGCCCCTCGACCATGTCAACAACCTGGGATGGACGGCCCTGATCGAGGCCATCGTGCTCGGTGACGGCGGTGCGGCGCATACAGCCGTGCTGCGCGATTTGATCGACGCTGGCGCCGATCTCAATATCCCCGATAGGCGGGGTGTCACGCCTCTAGGGCTGGCGCGCGCACGAGGCTACGACGCGATGGCGCGCCTCCTCGAAGCCGCCGGTGATAAAGAGTAATTGCTCAGTCTTCAGACCACTCGGCCAGCTCGTAGGTCGATTGGTAGATCGGGTAGGCGATCTTGATGGGCTGAATATCCGGCCCGACGCACCACAGCTCTTCGTTGGCCGGGTGTGGATCACCCAAGACGAAGGCGAAGTGGTCGGCGTCGAATGTCCCAGCCGGCACGGTCACCGACTCGACGACGCAATACTCGATGGTCAGGTCGTGGCACGCCAGTATCGGCCCCGACCCGCCGTCGGGCTGCGGCGAGGACATCATGATGTTCTTCAAGGTCTGCCGTTTGGGTCCGGCTTTGTCGAACTGGGACAGGTGCCACATATCGCAGATGATCGGATGTGCGCCGAACGACGGCGGGCGGTGCCCGACATCGATGCGCTGGCGTAGCCGCCCCTCATTGACGGTGTAGCCCTCGCACTCGGCGCCCGCGTCATCGAAGCGAAACCAAGACGAGCCGACGAATTCATCGGCCAAGGTCAACCGGACGAAGGCATCGCGGGGTTCCCACTTTGGCCCGACGTTGTAGGTCACGTCGCGCAGCAGGTCGTGGTCGTCCATCTCGCACATCGCCCGAAACCCGCGACTGCCGTCTTGATGTTTGGTGACGGTGAACCACTCGCGCCCGGTCTCTTCGCCGTCGCGCAAATAAAGGATCTTGCCGCGCGTTGTTGTGTGTTGCATGGCCCTACAAAACCCTCATTTCGGTGTTCAAACTAGTCAACGGCTCGAACCCATCCTCGGTCACCCGAAGCGTGTCCTCGATATGCATCGAGCCCCAGCCGTATTCCTGGTAGGGCATGTCGAAATTCAGCACCATGTCTTTCTCGATCATGAAATCCGGTGCGGCGCCAAGTCCGTCGGGCCCAATGGGAATGGGGTGATCGGTATGTTCCAACCCCAACGTGTGCGCCACGCTGTGGTTGAACGACGGGAAGCCCTCTTTGCGCATCACGTCCATCACCTTTTTCACGATGTCCGAGCCCTTCAATCCGGGCTTCATCATCTCACAGGCCGTTTGCCAGCCGATCTGCATGGCCCGGTTGCGTTTCACCGTCTCCGCGTCGGGTTCGCCGATAAAAATCGTTCGCCCGAGATCGCCGTGATAACGATTGTAGGTCCCCAAGGCATCGACCAAGAAGGGCTCGCCCTTCACCACGTTTCCCTGGCGCATCCCGGGCACCATGCCGAACAAGATGTAAATCCCTTCGCCCTCTTGCTGGGCCATGTCCACTTTATAGACGCGCTCCAGGTCGGCAGCGGTCGCACCTTCGCGCACCGCTGTAATGGCTTGTTCGACCGCATGTTCGTTCTTCTGCGCGGCTTGGCGCAGCAAGGCGATTTCATCGGCGCTCTTGACCATGCGGATCTCGCGAAAGATATTGGTCGCATCGACCCCAGAGACTTGCTCCAGACCCATCGCATGGATCCAGTCGAGCAGCCGAGGGTCGTCGAAACCAAGCCGGGCCATCTCCAGTCCGGCATCGCTCAGCGCGCGCTTGAGGCCCAGCGCCGGCGTACGTTCCAGATAGTCGACCCGCGAGCGCGCCGCTGTGACCCAGGTCTGTTCTCGGTCGCTGAGGTGGGCCTCATCGCCGATAAGGAAGACGCTTAGCGGATCGAGTTTGTCCTCGTCCGACAACACATTGGCCGCCGTGGGAGAGGCGCGGCCGGTAACGCCAACGATGTTCTCGATCCAGGTGCCCTCTTCGGCGAGACGCCCGTTTTCGGTCATCCCCATCACCAGCGCGGCCGGCGCATCCTCGCGGCGCGGCAGAACCGCAAAGGTCGTAAACGTGCGCTCTACCATCAAGGTGTGCGACCAAAAGTCCGAGAGGTAGTAGATGTTCTGTCGCGTTGCCGCGACCAGGCCGTCGAGACCATGGCGGTCCATCACATCGTAGGCGCGCGGCTTGTTCACGAGCATGAGACGTCTCTCCCTAGGCCGGTTGGTCCGGGTGACCGTTCGGTAATGAAGTGTCCAACGATGCGCCCTTCTCGGCAACATTCATCAATGCAGAGGTGGGGGGCGCCGCAATTTGGTTGCGTTTTCGGGAAGGGGTGATCGCGCGCACAGCCCCAGGTGGTAAGGGTGGCTAGTAACAGCCTTCTCAAAGCAGGGCGTAGAAAGCAGAGGACCCGACAATGCCGACCACCGATGCGCGGGGTTATCCCGTAACCAACGCTGCCGCAGCCGAACGCGACATCTTCGAAAAAGCGCTTGGCGAGTTCCAGACCTATACCGGCGATCCGGTGGCGACGATCGAAAGTGCCCTCGCGGTGCAGCCCGATTTCTTACTTGGCCATGTGATGCGCGCGCACCTCATGCTGACCACAACCGAAAGAGGCCTCGCCGATGAGGTCGCCAAAAGTCTTGCTGCGGCCGTGGGCGTCGCTAGGCATGGAACCGAGCGCGAGCAGATGCACCTCGAAGCCGCACAGATGTGGGCAAGCGGCGATATCGATGCTGCGTCCAGCAAGTTGTTCGATCTTACAGTGCGCTATCCCAAGGACGCGTTGGCGCTGCAGGTCGGGCATCTCTCTGATTTCTACCTCGGCAACGCTGGCATGTTGCGCGACCGCGTTGCGAGTGCCCTTCCGGCATGGGATGCCGCTGACCCGGGCTATCACGCGCTACTTGGCATGCACGCATTTGGCCTTGAGGAGTGCGGTGCGTATCGCGCGGCGGAAGAGGTCGGACGCCGTGCGGTCGATCTCAACCCAAAAGACTCCTGGGCCATCCATGCCGTCGCGCACGTGATCGAAATGGAAGGCCGACAGCAAGACGGGATCGACTGGATGGGAAGCCGTGTCCCGGACTGGTCGGTCGACAACTTCTTCGCCGTTCACAATTGGTGGCACTGGGCGCTCTACCACCTTGATCTTGGTGGGATCGAAAAGGTCCTCCAATTCTACGACAACCACATTCGTGCAGAACGATCAGAGGTCGTGCTCGACATGTTGGATGCCTCCGCCATGTTGTGGCGGTTGACCCTATTGGGGGTTGATGTTGGGGATCGGTGGCAGGAATTGGCCGACTGCTGGGCGCCCTTGGTCGAGGATGGCTTCTATTCCTTCAACGACACCCACGCGATGATGGCCTTCGTCGGTGCCGGTCGCCCCGATTTGGCCAAGGCCAACCTGGCGCGGCTGGAAGCTGTCGCTGGGGGTAGCAACACAAATGCGGGTATGGCGGGTGAGGTTGGCGTTCCTGTCGCCCGCGCGATCAACGCCTTTGGCGAGGCGCGCTACGACGACGTTATTGAGGCGCTGCTTTCGACACGCTACATCGCGCATCGCTTCGGCGGCAGCAATGCCCAGCGCGACATCCTAGCGTGGACACTTGTCGAAGCGGCGCTCCGCGCCGGGCGCTTCGAATTGGCCGAGGCGTTATGCCACCAGCGGCTCGCCCAAAAACCGACCAGTCTGCAGAACTGGCAGATGGCAGCCCGAGCCTGTGACGGGCTCGGCCATGGTGCCGACGCCGCCCGCGCTCAGCAGCGGGTCCGTGAGATTGGGGCCGCCGCGGGTTCACCGATCTAGAATCGCAAGGAGATGTCTCGGAGACACTGTTTATCGGGCCGATAGTCCCTAGATGGCTGATAGTGAAGTATCTCGTTGTTGTTTTTCTCGCGCTGGGCGCGCTGTGGGGCGGGTCAGCGCAAGCCCAGATTGTTGGTCCTGCGGTTGTGCAGCCCGATGCCTCGTTGATCGTGAATGGCCGGCGACTGGTCCTCGCCGATATCGAGATCATGCCGGCCGGCCGGACCTGTGACACCAAAATCCTACCCGCCTTTTGCGGCGCTCCGGCAGCGATCGCCCTGCGGACCAAGATCGTGCACTTCGTGTCATGCCGCCTTCGCGTGGACTTGTCCGACCGGGCGGCAGCAGCTTGTCGGCATGGCGCACTCTATCCCGAAGCGGGCGAGGACCTCGGGGCGTTCCTGATTGCCGAGGGATGGGCCACCGCAACACCCACGGCCTCGCCGCTGTATCACACGATGCAAACCATCGCGCGGTCCCACGGTCGCGGCGCCTGGGGCGTCCGCCTCGACCAACTGATCAATCCACCGCTGCAATAGCACGGCTTGCCCGCGGCCTATCCACGTGCGAGGAAAGGGCCAGTAGAGGAGGCAGCGCATGGACATGTCGTATCGGCGCCTTGGCGCCAGTGGATTGATGGTCTCACCCCTTTGCCTGGGCACTATGATGTTCGGCGCACAGACCGATGCCGCCGAGGCCGCACGCATCATGAATGCGGCGCGAGATGCCGGGATCAACTTCCTCGACACGGCCAACGTCTACAACAAAGGCGAGTCCGAGCGGGTGACCGGCCAACTGGTGGCCGAAGATCGCGACAAATGGGTCGTCGCAACAAAACTGTCCAATCCGTTCGGCCGCGGTCCCAACCAGCGCGGCAGTGGTCGCAAGGCCATTATCCAAGCGGTCAACGACAGCTTGGCTCGCTTGGCGATGGATTACGTCGACATCATGTACTTGCATGTCGACGACTACGACACGCCGCTCGACGAGACCGTCAGCGCGCTGGCGCACGTCATCGTAGAAGGAAAAGTGCATTATCTTGGCGTCTCCAATTTTCCGTCGTGGCGAATTGCGGAGATCGTCCATCTTTGTGTTGAGGCCGGCATTCAGCCGCCGATCGTTTGCCAGCCTAATTACAACGCCGTGAGCCGATCAGCGGAGATTGAGATCATGCCGGCTTGTGCGCATTTCGGTCTCGGCGTCGCCAATTATTCACCCCTCGCCCGCGGCATTCTGACCGGCAAGTACGGCACCGACGGCACACCCGACCCTTCAACGCGCGCCGGTCGCAACGATCCCCGTATGATGGAATCGGAGTGGCGGCCCGAGTCGCTCGCAATTGCTGAGAAAATGGTGGCGCGGGCCAAAGAGCGGGGCATGACGCCGGTCCAGTTCGCCGTCCTTTGGTGTCTCAACAACGCCATCCTGACATCCGTGATTGCTGGGCCGCGCACCCTCGAACAGTGGCAAGACTATCTTGGGATCGCAGACCTCGAATGGCATGAAGACGACGAGGCCTTCGTCGATTCGCTTGTCGCACCGGGCTCGATGTCGACACACGGTTTTGTTGATCCGAAATACCCGGTGACGGGTCGGGAACCGTTGATCGATTAGGTCGCCGGCGCGAACGTTTTGCTACGCGCCAGCGCCCAATACTTGCGAAACATCGGGTTGTCGGTGCCGGCCAGTAGCTCTCCTTCCGCCAGCAATGGGTATGCCTCGTTGACGGGGATGACATCGCCGGTCTTCTGGCGAACTTGGAGCATGGTCGACTTGATCGCGGCTGGGTCGTCCAGACCAGCAGACGAAACGACATCGGCCAGCGCCTCCAGAGTATTGCGGTGAAATGCCGCGACGCGTTTTGCTTTGTCCTCGACCACTAATGCGCGTTGCCGGATTGGGTCTTGCGTCGCGATCCCGACCGGGCAGCGGTTGGTGTGGCAGGCCTGGGCCTGAATGCACCCCAACGCAAACATGAACCCCCGCGCCGAGTTGCACCAATCGGCGCCGAGACCCATGGCCCAAACGATATCAAACGCAGTGATCACTTTGCCCGCCGCGCCGATCCGAACACGATCGCGCAACCCCGCGCCGATCAGCGCATTGTTCACGAAGGTCAGCCCCTCGACCAAAGGCGTGCCCACCCGGTTGAGAAATTCCAGAGGTGCCGCGCCTGTGCCGCCCTCTTTCCCGTCCACCACGATGTAGTCCGGTGTGATGCCGGTCTCGACCATCGCTTTGACGATGGCAAGAAACTCCCAGGGGTGCCCGACGCACAATTTGAAGCCAACCGGTTTGCCGCCCGACAACTCTCGCAGCTGCCGAATAAACGCGACGAATTCGAGTGGCGTCGAAAAGGCATTGTGACCGGGCGGCGAGATGCACGTCACCCCGATCGGGATGCCGCGCGCCTCCGAAATTTCGCGGGTGACTTTGGTGCCGGGTAGAACGCCGCCGTGTCCGGGCTTGGCGCCTTGCGACAGCTTGATCTCGATCATCTTGACTTGATTGTCGGCGGCCTGATCTTTGAACCGTTTGGGATCGAAACGACCTTCGGCCGTCCGACACCCAAAGTAGCCCGACGCGATCTGCCAAATGAGATCGCCACCACCCGCGCGGTGATAACGGCTGATCGAGCCCTCGCCTGTATCGTGGGCGAAGTTGCCCAACTTGGCGCCGGTGTTGAGCGCGCGAATGGCGTTGGCGCCAAGCGATCCGAAACTCATTGCCGAAATATTGTAGATCGACGCGTTATAGGGGCTGACGCAATCGGGTCCACCGATCGACACCCGAAAGTCATGGTGGGGCGCCAGTTTGGGTTGCATCGAGTGGGTGATCCACGAAAACCCTGCCTCGTAAACGTCCAACTCGGTGCCGAAGGGGACGGAGTCCACTTCGTCCTTCGCGCGCTGGTAGACGAGCGACCGCTTCTCGCGACTGAAAGGCACCGCATCGACATCGCTTTCGACGAGATATTGGCGGATTTCCGGACGAATGCCTTCGAACAACCAGCGCAAGTGACCCAGGATCGGATAGTTGCGCAGCAAGCTATGGCGGCGCTGCGAGAGATCCCAAATACCCACGATAAAAAGCGCACCAAACGCCGCGGCTGGAATCCAACTCAAAGGAAACGTGAATGCCGCCGTGAGAATCGATGCCAGCGTAAGAAGCGCGGCGATCAACAGCGTCAGGTATCGGGCCATGTCTACTCTACGCCTCGCTCAGCAATCCAATGTGCCGGTCATGACCGTGACGGCTTTGCCGCCGAGTTTCACCCGATCGTCGTTTGTCTCGACCCGAAGAATGCCGCCACGGTTTGACGCCTGGTGCGCCAGCATTTGGACCTTGCCGAGGCGAGCGCCCCAAAAGGGGGTGAGAATACAATGCGTCGAACCGGTAACGGGATCCTCGTCGATCCGGTGCACCGGTGCAAAAAAGCGCGATACGAAATCAAAAGGGGCGTCCCCGGGTGCGGTGACGAGTACCCCGCGTTCGGCAAACGGCATAAGCGCAGGAAAATCGGGCTTAAGGGTTGCAACCGACTCGGCCGTCGCGAACTCGGCGACCATATCCCAGGTGCTGCGCCAGACAGCCGTCGGCGTGTCACCCAGCGCCACGGCGAGTCCGTCGGGTTCCGGTACTGCTTCGGCCGGCAATGCTGGGAAGTCCATGATGATCCATTGGTCTTCTCGAACACAGGTGAGCACGCCTGATCTGGTGTGGAAACGGGCCGCCTCGTCGTGGCTCATCAGGGCGAGGCTCCACAGGAAATGGGCGCTTGCTAAGGTCGCATGACCACACAGATCAATCTCGGCACCCGGCGTAAACCACCGCAGCGACCAGTCTCCGTCGTCGCGGCGTTGGATAAACGCGGTCTCGGACAAGTTCATCTCGCTCGCGACGCTTTGCATCCACGCTGTCTCCGGCGGTGTCTCGAGCAGGCACACTGCGGCCGGATTGCCGCCGAACGCTTTGTCGGTGAAGGCGTCAATCTGGTGGATGACGATAGTCATGCTGTGGATTCCTCAGCAACGGACTGCAGTAGTGCCACCAGGGCATCGTGTCCTGCCAGGCCGCGCAACAGGCGGTTGCCGACCAGAAACGTCGGGACCGCGGTGACCTGAACTTGCTCATAGGCTTGTTGCAGCAGCGCCTGATGCATTTCGCTATAGGTGCCATCGCGCAGGGCGTCGCGATAGGCGTTCGGGTCGAGCCCTATTTCTTTCGCGAGCGACGTCAAAACCTCGATGTCGCCGATATCAAGGCTCTCACGAAAAAACGCTGTGAACATGCGGTGGGTGTACTCGCGGCTCAATCCATTGGCTTCGGCGAAGAGATGGCCCTCAAAGGCTAGACGTGAATAAGGCTGCGGCGATACGTCGGGAAGTTTGATGTCGACCCCCATTTGCGCCGCCAATGGATAGACAGAGTTGGCCCAGCCTGTTTGCAGATAGTCGTCTTTGGGGCGCAGCGTCGGCGTGGGCTCGGGCCGAAGTTCGAACGGCATCCAACGGATCTCGGTATCTACGCCGCTGGCCTCAACGGCGTCCGCGAGGGGTTGCTCGGCCAGGAAGCAATAGGGGCAGACGTAATCAGACCAAATATGAACAGGAACAGGCATGCAGCCTCCAAGCAGGTCGGGCCATTAGGGTAGGGCCGTCACTCAGTCTTGCAAGGGGTCTTCCTCCAAGCTCTCTGCCGTTTCGGCGTCGATCACCCGGCGGGCGGTTTCGTAATCGAAACCTGCTCGCGCAACCGCAGCCATATCGCGGTCGCGGTAATCCTCTCGTGATTTCGTGCGATAAGGGCCAAGGCGCCGACGCCTAGCGTAGCGGATCGCTGCGCTGCGATCGGGCGCGGGCTTTTCAGACGCCAGCGATGCGAGTGCGGATTCAATGACATCCGGGGCCACTCCTTTCTTGCGAAGTTCAAGGATCATGAGCCGTCGCGACCGACCTTGGCGAAACATCGATTGGACGCGCGCTTCCGCATATGTGCGGTCATCCAAGAGCCCACTTTTCTGAAAGCCTTGAACGATGTCATCGATCCACAGCGCGGCTTCTTCGCGGTCGGTCTCGTGGTGGCGCTCGGCGCGCCGCACGCGTCGGGTCAGCACCTCGCGTAGATTTTCGGAGGACGACGAATAGCGCTGAAGGTAATAGAGGGCGGCATTCCGCAACAAGGTCGGCGTGATTTTGCGCGGCAGTCGCCGCTTTTTCTGGATGTCTGGTTTTTGCTCGGTCATCAATAAGAAAAGGGCCCGGCAGGAATATGCCGAGCCCAGCGTCTCCGAGAACGCGTTCGGTGTCTACGTGCCGCGCTTCGTGAACAGGTAGAGAATGATTGCAAGCGCGATCAATCCGACGAGGCCATTCGATCCGAGGCTGGCAATCATGCTGGTCAGATTGCCGATCACATCGGTGGGCATAAACGCGACATCGCTGCCGAAAATGATCTGAACGACGATTCCAAGGGCGATCAAACCGATCCCGAGCTCGGTAAGTCGATAGATCCAGTTTTTCAGTACGTCGACATATTGAAGCATTGGGGTACCCCGCTGGGCTCAGTTTTAGTAAGTAAAGAGAGGTTAACTACTTGCGATTTACTTACTAAACACTAGTCGCACAAAGAATAGGGCGAAATAACTTTGAGATCGTAGGCGGCAGGGCCGGAGCGAGTCAACCATCAGGCCACCACATATAGTGATGGGTCGCAAACGGCTCACAAAATACTGTGGATAAGTCAGGCTGAACCTTGTCTGTATTTGGGTCGTGGTTCCGTTCATGATTTGGCTCCGCGAACACAAAAGGTGACGAGGCATGGACGACGAACGCGCCGTACTGGCGGTTAATAGGGCCTTTTACGATGCCTTTGGGGCGGGTGACGCGGCGGCGATGGCGGCGGTGTGGTCGACCGGTCCGCAAGTCGCATGCATCCACCCCGGCTGGACGGCGCTCTCGGGTCGCGATGACGTCCTCAAGAGTTGGGCGGGGATTCTAGAGGGCAGCGGCGGCCGTGTGGCCTGCATCGACCCAATAGCACATGTCATCGGTGACGCCGCGTTCGTGACCTGCGGCGAATCGGTCGGCAATAGTCTCCTGGCGGCGACCAATCTCTTCGTTCGCGAGAATGGCGCGTGGCGACTCGTGCACCATCACGCCTCGCCGGTCGCGCGCGCCTATGTGAAAGAGGGGCCGCAAGCTGGCGACCCCGTTCACTAATTTGATCAGGCGGCGCGAATTTTCGCCGACACGTCATCCAGCTCGGGTAGGCCAAGCGCCGCATTGGTCTCGTCGAGCGAGGCCATACGGTCGAGCCAACTCCGCGAATCACCGGTTTCGCGCAGCATTGCCATGAATTGCGACAGCTGGCGCACCATGATTCGCGTCATGCTGGAGGGGAAGATCACGATCTTGTAGCCGAGCGCTTCAAGTTCGTCGGCCGACATCAAAGGCGTTTTGCCGGTTTCCGACATGTTGACCATGTGCGGGCCAGGCAATTCGCTCGTTTGACGTTTCATTTCTTCGGGCGATTCGATGGCGTCCATGAACAAGACATCGGCGCCGGCTTCTTTGTAAATTTTGAGGCGGCGCATCGCCTCTTCCATGCCGAGCGGCGCACGCGCATCGGTGCGCGCGATGATCTTGAAGTCAGGAGAAGTGCGGCCCGCAACCGCGGCGCGGATACGTTCGGCGGCCTTTTCTACCGGCTCAATGATCTTGCCTTCCATGTGCCCGCATTTCTTGGGCCACGTTTGATCTTCGAATTGTGCCGCACCGGCGCCAAGCGCCTCTAGGCCACGGACCGTGCGAATGACATTGGCGACGTCGCCGTAGCCGGTGTCGCAATCAACGATCAAGGGGATCGAGGTCACCGAACGGATGGCCCGCACGTTGGCCTCGACTTCGTTAAAGGCGATGAGGCCGACATCGGGGACGCCATAGACCGCCGCGGCTGTCGCATAGCCAGATACATAACCCGCCTGGAACCCAGCGAGTTCTGCGAGCCGAAGTTCTAGGGCGGTACCGCCCCCGGGGACGACCACGATGCCGTCACCGGATAATAGCTGCGAGAGTGTCTTGCCGCTCATTACTGACGCCTTTCTCTAACCGTCAGACCAAGGCGACGGTTGTTTCGGGATTTCCTGCCCATCGACCGCAATCGCGTCGACTTTTTCGTTATAGAAGCACAAGAGATCCTTGATCTTCGGAATCTCTTCAATCGGGTCGGGGTAATACCACACGATATCCTCGTAGGTCTTCCCATCCACCTCGACATTGAAATAGTGCGCGACGCCTTTGTAGGGACAGGCGGTCTGGGTGTCTGACGGGCTTAGCGTCGCCACGATATCGGCCCGCGGGATGTAGTAGCGTGTGGGCAATCCGGTCTCGAACAAGAAGACCGCATTCTTGGTGTCGGCGACGACGCGCCCGCCCAGCGTCACCGTGACCTGCCGGGACGACGCAATCGTGTCGATCCGTTTATAGGGATCGCGCGGATGGACGAAGATCTCTTCGTCTTCCTCAAACCATTGATCCATCCGCCCCCAATAAAAGGCAACCAAGCCCTTCAATCCGGGCTGCGCGGGGAGGGGATCTTCATATCCCCAAACCGCGTTTTCCGCTTCGCGGTCGCCGACCCGCACGGTCCAATAAGAGGCATCGCCCTTGTAGGGGCAGTGGGTCGAATGATCGGTTTTTTCCAGCAGGTCCGTGCGGACTTCTTCGATCGGGAAATAGTAGATCGGCAAATGGCCGTCTTCGTGCAGCAACTGCATGTTGCTTGAATCTGCAATGGTTTCGCCGTTGAACGTCACCCGCACGCGACGCGGGCTGGGCTCTAGGATCACTGCATGCGCGCTGCCTTGGCGGTCCGCATGGGCTACCTGCAGACCCTTAATGCGTTTGTTGGCCGGCGATTCAGCAAGCGCCATGGTGCCTAGCTCCCTGGTTTTGAAATATGGGTGCATCATACGGACGCGCATCGGACCCGCCAAATTGTCGGCGCCCGCCATTGCCCACACGGCGCGGGGTTCATAGGTTACGGCCTCTAATGAGCCGCAAAGCGGCCTACACAATGGGGTGAACGCGATGCATGAGTCGATCAAGGATAAGGTTGTTGTCATCACCGGCGGCGGCCGCGGGTTGGGTCGCGCGATGGCGCTCGGCCTCACCGAGGCTGGCGCCAAGGTCGCGATTACCGCCGCGCGTGAGGGTGGTGAGCTTCAAAAAACCGCCGCGGACTGCGCGGCCATTGGCGGCGTTGATTGTGTTCTCCCGTTGCAGGCCGACGTGACAAACGTTGACGACTGCAAGCGGGTCATGGACGAGGCTAAAAGCAAATGGGGCCATCTTCATGTCGTGGTGAACAACGCGGGCCGCGGCATGACCTATGTCGACCCGGATTTTGTCAAAAAGCGCCCGGCGTTTTGGTCCATTCCGACCGAGACCTGGGGGATGATGATCGATACCAACGTCAACGGGGTCTTCAACATGGCCAAGGCGGCGGTGCCCCACCTGCAAGCCGAGGGGTGGGGGCGCATCGTCAACGTCTCAACCAGCTTGATCACCATGCAGCGGCGCGGATATGCGCCCTATGGCACATCGAAGTGGGCGATCGAGGGGCTGACCATGATCATGGCCCAAGACCTCGAGGATACCGACATCACGGTCAACGCGCTGTTACCGGGTGGGGCGACGGACACGGCCATGATCCCCGGCGCGGTTGGCGACAAATCACGTGCCGGTGCGGATGGCAACTTGTTCGAGCCCGTCATCATGGTGCCCGCCATTCAATACCTCGTTTCCGACCTCTCCAATGGTAAGCGCGGTGATCGCTACGTCGCCAAACTTTGGGATCTCGATCTGCCGCCCGAAGAGGCTGCCGAGAAAGTGCGCTTTCCGATCAAACGCGATCGTCAGTATTGAGGCAGGCTTGTCATGGCATCTGATCCCTATGCAAAGATCGCTGACACCGACCCGGATGTGGTGCGCACGATTGCCGATCGCCTGGAGGTTCGTGCGGCCCATCCCGATCAACGCGCCATGCTGGAGACATATTTAGGCGATATCGATTGGCCTTCCGACGCACAGGTCGTTGAAATCGGCTGTGGCACCGGGCCGGTCGCGCGCGTGCTTGCCGGCCTCGACGCCCCGGCATCGGTGTTGGGGCTGGATCCGTCGCCCATTTTGATCGAGCGCGCTCGCGAGATCGCCTCAGACATTCCGAAGCTCTCCTTCGAGGTTGGCGATGCGCGCAACCTCGCGTTCGGCGACGCGACATTCGATGTTGTCGTTCTCCACACGGCGCTGTGCCATATCCCTGAACCGCATCAAGCGTTGGTCGAGGCCCATCGTGTCCTCAAGCCGGGCGGTTGGATTGCGGTTTTTGATGGCGACTATGCCTCGGCCACCGTTGCGCTGGCCGAACACGATCCACTTCAAGCCTGTTCACGCGCGGTGACCGAACATAACGTGATGGATCGCTGGATCGTGCGGCGTCTGCCCGAGATGGTGAAGACGGCGGGTTTTGACATTCAGCGGTTCCGCAGTCACGGCTACGCGGAAGTCGTCGACCCGGCCTATATGCTCGGCCACGCCGAACGTGGTGCAGAGGTCTTGGCAGCGCAAGGCGTTATCGGCGATGCCCTTGCCGAAGCGCTCAAAGCCGAGGCGCGGCGCCGCGCCGCCGATGGCGCATTCTTCGGCCACATCGCATACGCCAGTTTAGTCGCGCGTAAGCCCTAAAGGATCTTGGTCTTGTCCTTGTAGGACTTGAACTCGAGGTAATTTCCAGCCGGGTCGGCCACGAACATATTACCCACGGTGCCGATGTCCGGATGGTCCTTGACGTTTGGCTTGATACGAAATTCGACGTTTTTCGCGCGCAGGTCGTCGGCCAAATCGTTCCAGTCTTCCCAATCCATGATGAGCCCAAAGTGCTTATAGGGCTCAACCGATGGGTCGGTTTTGCTGGGTTCGACCTCGTCGGGCGCTTCGATCAAGACCATCTGGGCACCAAAAAAATTGATCACCGCATAGCTCTTGCCACTGGTGTCGGTGCGCTCTTTGCAGCCCAGCGTACTGAGGTAGAAGTCGCGCGCCGTGGCGAGATCGTCGACCGCAAAGGCAACATGGAAGATTGGATCTTGCATGGGGCTCCTCCCGTTTCTAGTCGAGCCTAGGAGGGTGCGGCGACGGCATCAACCGGACGTCGTTTGACCTGTCATCGACACCGACGCTCTAATGACCCCATGCCAGGACCCCACGATCTCGGCGGCGTCGACTTTGGCCCAATCAGTCGCGATGACCGCTCTCGAAATGCGCGGGAAAAACGTGTTGATGCGATGCAATATGCGATGCGCGCGCGGCTACTGGTCGGTCGACGAGATGCGTCGGGCGATCGAATCGCTGGCCCCCTCCGACTATCTGTCATTCACCTATTACCAAAAATGGCTTGCTGCGCTTCATCTCTTGGTGAAGGAAAAGGGCGTTCTCAGCCAGATTGAGATCGATCGTCGCGTTGCATCGCTTCGTGCGGAGACTAACCGCCGTTGAGCGTGGCGAAAACGTCTAGGCCCCCGTCCCAGATCATGCGAACGGCGACAATGAGGATCACGATCAAGCCGACATAAGCGATCCATTTGAAGCGATCGAGCATTTTGGCATCACCACGGCGGCCGCACCCATGAGGGCGACCGAGAGGATCAAGCCGAGGGCTAGAATTCTCGGGTGCTCGTGCGCCGTACCGGCAACCGCCAAGACATTGTCGAGCGACATCGACACATCCGCGGCGATGATCTGAATCGTGGCTTGCTTGAATGTTTTTGTGGGCGCGCCCGTCGTTGGGACGCCCTCAAGGACGAGTTCTCCCTCATGTTCCGCGGCGCGGGAACTGGCATGTAGCTCGCGCCAGAGCTTCCACGACACCCAAAGCAACAGGACCCCGCCAGCGAGAAGCAATCTAATGATGGCCATCAGTTGGCTGGCGACGAGCGCAAAACCGATCCGCAACAGGGTCGCGGCCGCGATCCCGACCAAGATCACTTTGCCGCGTTGCGATGCAGGAAGCCCGTTTGCGGCCATGCCCACGGCGATCGCGTTGTCGCCGGCAAGGACAATGTCGATCAGGATGACGCTCGAGAGAGCCGTGAGCGCATCAATTGAAATATCGAACAACCAAACACCCCTTTTGGGTTTGGGTGTTGTTTCGCATGTGTGGCCTAGAGATGCCGCTGCCAATCGATTGCGGCTCGGGGCAATTGACGTTTTCCGCTCAAACGCCTGTAATACACGCATGCCAGGACCACATGATTTGGGCGGTAAGGATTTCGGCCCGGTCGATCAACGCGATCACGACCGTACCGAGTGGGACAACCGCGTGGACGCTGTTCTCAAGCTGATGCTCGACGGACGACGGTTTCGAGTTGACGAGTTGCGTCGCGCGATCGAATCGCTGCCCGAACGGGATTACATGTCGTTCAGCTATTACCAGAAATGGCTGGCCGCAATCCGCATTCTGATTGTCGAAAAAGGCATGCTCTCCGAGGACGAGATTGCGGCGCGTTTGGCGCAGTTGCGCGGCAAGGTGACGGGATGAGTGCGTCTTTCAAGGTTGGTCAGCGGGTGCTGGTGAAAGAGGGCGACCCGCCGGGTCACATTCGCACGCCGTTCTTTTTACGCGGCAAGCCGGGGACCATCGAAACCATTCATGGCGAGTTTCGCAATCCCGAAGAACTGGCTTATGGCAAAGACGGGTTGCCCAAAAAGCCGCTTTATCTTGTGCGCTTTCTTCAGAAAGACGTGTGGCCCGACTATGGCGGCGCGCCGTCAGACACTGTCTGCGCCGACATTTACGAACACTGGCTTGACGCCGACTAGCGAGGACTCATGGCCGACCACCACGATCACGATCACGACGATCACGCGCCCATCGAAGAGGGCAAGGCGCCGACCGAGTTCGACCTTCTTGAGCAAGCGATCCGAGAATTGCTGATCGAGAAGGAGATCTTCTCAGCGGATGATCTGCGACGCCAAGTCGACAAGACCGATAGCGTCAGCCCAGCGGACGGCGCCAAGGTGGTCGCCAAAGCCTGGTCGGACACGGAATTCAAGGCGCAACTTCTTTCCGACCCGAAATCGGCAATCGAGGGCTTGGGCTACGACGTGGGGCCGGCACCCAACCTCGTTGTTCTCGAAAACACCGCCACCTTGCATCACGTCGTGGTCTGCACGCTGTGTTCCTGCTATCCGCGGGTTCTGCTCGGACCGCCGCCGGACTGGTACAAGAGCAAGCAGTACCGAGGTCGGGTTGTTATCGACCCGCGCGGTGTCCTCAATGAGTTCGGTACGCAGCTTTCCGACGCTGTCGAGATCAAGGTCGTCGATTCGACGGCCGACATGCGTTACCTCGTTCTGCCGCCGCGCCCTGCCGGTACCGAAGGCATGAACGAGGAACAACTCGCGGCCCTGGTGACCCGAGATTGCATGGTCGGCGTGACCTTCCCCGATAGCCCCGTTAATTAGGCGGCCAGGTGAGGCAAAGCACCGTCCGGGTCCCCGCGGGCGATCGTGCCGAGATCACGGCGCTGTTTAGCGTTGCGCCGGCGGGGCCCGCACCGGGCATTGTCGTCCTCCACGAAATATTTGGGATGACCGATTTCGTTCGGTCGCGCCTGCCGTTGTTTAACGCGCAAGGCTACGCCGCGATGGCGCCGGACCTCTATCACCGGATCAGCCCAGGCGCGTCGTTCGATTACGCCGGCGAGGACTGGGAGCGCGCCTTCGCCACGCGCAATCAGCTGGATGACGATTTGGCGGTCGAAGATATCGGCGCTTGTATTGACGCCCTTGCGGCACACCCCCGGTGCAATGGGACGGTTGTGGTCGTGGGCTACTGCCTTGGCGGCTTGCTCGCCTTTTTGTCGGCGGCCCGGTTAAAGGCTGCCGGCAATATCTGCTTTCACGGTGTGCGTTTGGAGCAGCATCTCTCGGAGGCGCCTAATATTCCTGGGCCCTTCCAAATTCACTTCGCCGGCCTTGATAAGTACGCGCCCCCAGAAATCGTTGATCGGGTCAAGGCGGCGTTTTCGACGGATGCGGACATCGAATGCTGCACCTATCCCGACGCCGATCACGGGTTTTCCCGCGAGGGACAGTCGGTCTTTCACGCCGCCGCGACCACCCAAGCCCATGCCGCTATGTTCAGTTTCATCGATCGCGTAACGCGACAAGGAGGACGTCCGTGATTCCCAACCCTGCCACTATCGATTTCAGCCGCTTGGGGCCCGTGCCCGGCGCCCGCGTGGTCGTTGCCGGCGGTTGTGGCGGGATTGGGCGTGCGGTCGTCAATGCTTGCGTCGCGATGGGAACCAAGACGACCGTTTTAGACCTCAAGGCCTCGCATGACCGCCATCCCACGCCGAACGAAGCCGACTTCGTGGCGATCGATGCACACAGCGATGCGTCGATCATGGCAGCGTATGAGCAGGTGCG